>DASYJQ010000105.1:0-18345 GCA_035996265.1 Saccharimonadales bacterium (SeqCode) | reverse complement strand
AAAGCAGGCGGTCGAGAACGTGCTGGCGGGCATGCCCGTGGCCCGGATCATACCATCGTACGACAAATAGCCGAGCGAGTCAGCGCCGATATGGGCGCCAATTTCAGCCGGCGTCATATACGAAGCAATAAGTTCCGACTGGTCGGATATGTTAATACCGTAAAAGTCGGGGTAGGCTACCGGTGGCGAGCTAATAAGTACGTGTACTTCTTTGGCGCCGGCGTCGTACATTAACTTGGCGATCTTTTTGGTAGTGGTGCCACGGACGATGGAATCGTCAATAAGCACGACGCGCTTACCCCGCAGTAAGTCGGGTATGGGGTTCAGTTTCATACGGACATCCTGTTGGCGCATTTGGGCGTTCGGCCGGATAAATGTGCGGTGGATGTAGCGGTTTTTGATAATAGCCATTTCAAATGGAATGCCGGTGGCGCGGGAATAGCCTAAGGCCGCCGGAATGGCTGAGTCAGGCACCGGTACAACGATGTCGGCGTCTATTTTCCATTCTTTGGCTAGTTCCTTACCGAGGTTTTGGCGCACTTCGTTAACACTGCGGCCGAGCAACATGCTGTCCGGGCGGGCAAAGTATACGAACTCAAAAATATCTAGTTTGAGGTTCCCGGGTACGATTTGTTCGGCGCGCAGGCCGTTTTTGTCGATGACGATCAATTCGCCCGGCTTGACGTCGCACAGGAACGTCGCCCCTACGGTGTCGAACGCACAGGTTTCGGATGCGACCACATAACCGTCACCAAGCGTGCCAATAGATAGTGGCCGGATGCCGTGGGCATCGCGGAAGGCCACCAGCGTATCGGTGGTCATCGCCACGGCAGAAAAAACGCCCTCCAGGAGTGGATAGGCGCGGGTGATTGCTTGTTCGAGGTCGTGGCCGTTTTGCATAAATGTGTGGATGACGTCGGCCATCATCTCGGAGTCATTGAGCTTTTGGCAGGAGACTCCATGCTTCTTAAGATGTGCCTCCATGGCGGTAGTAATCGGAAAGTTGCCGTTGTGGGCCAGGGCAAATTGCGGTTCGCTGCGAAGCACTGGCTGACTGTGGGCGCCTTCGGCTGCGCCGGAGGTGGAGTAACGATTATGGCCGATGGCGATTGTTCCGGGTAGTTGTTCCAGGTCTTCTTCGCGGTAAGCGTTAGCCACCAGGCCAGGCGCGGCGTGCCGGTGCAGCCGTTCGCTATCAGAGCTGACGATCCCCGAGCTTTCCTGGCCGCGATGCTGCAAAGCCCATAACCCATAAAATGCTAAGCGGGCTGCCTCCGGCCCTGCGTTAAATGCTCCGAATACCGCGCATTTCTCAACGAGGCAATCTTCTTCTTGTTGAAATGAAAAACTCAAATCACCTCCCGCACCGCGAACGTTAATAGTTATTCCTATCGTAACACTTATGCTAATGTTACGACAACTGCTCGTATCATTTTCTAGCTTGGTGGCCGATATCAGTGCGGAACTGCATGCCTTTAAAGTGAATGCCGTCTTTGCCGATCGCGCTGTAGGCTTTCGCGGCGGCTTCGTCAATCGTATCGCCGACGCCTGTTATATACAGCACGCGTCCACCGGCGGTTACTATTTTATCGCCGTCTTGTTTGGTGCCGGCCTGTTGCACGATGACGTCCTCATATACGGCATCCAGGCCGTGAATCTCGTCGCCCTTCATAGGGTTTTCCGGATAGCCGGCCGCAGACAAGCAGACAGTTAGCACAGCTTTACCTGTGTGGTCCGGCACGCTGATATCCGATATGTCACCGCGAGCCGCGCGAAGCAGCATATCGGCCACGTCAACACCGGCTTCGTTGAGCACTGGCAGAACTACCTGTGTTTCGGGATCACCGAACCGGGCGTTGTATTCGATAATTACCGGGTCGCCGCCGCGCTCTTCGGCTAGCATAAGGCCGAGGTACAACACGCCTTGGTAGGGGGTGTGCTCTTCAGCCATGCCCTGTATAGACCGTTGGGCGATGTCGTTAATTTTTTGGGCTTGCCCTGGGGCGACAATGGATTCGGGCAATGGCGAATACGCTCCCACGCCGCCGGTAATCGGGCCGGTATCATTATTTTTTAGACGTTTATGGTCCTGGGAGAAAGGCAGCATGACGATGTTCTTGCCGTCGCTGACCGCAAAGGCCGATACTTCCGGGCCGTGCAAGCGTTCTTGGATTACCACTCCGCTTTTGCCGGCGCCGCCAAAGCCTTGCCCGGAGAACATATCGGCCACGGCAGTAATTGCCTCATCGGCCGTCTGCGGCAATACGACGCCTTTGCCGGCGGCTAGACCGTCGGCCTTTAAGACGTATGTTTCGGGCGCCTTGTCTTTAATTATATTCAGTGCTTCTTGCTCGGTGTGCGCCGTCCAGTACTCGGGTTGGGGGATGTCGTGCCGCTGCATGAAGCCGGCGGCAAATGCTTTGCTTGATTCTAACTTGCCGGCTTCTTGAGTGGGGCCAAAGACCGGCACGCCAACAGCACGCAGCGCATTGCCAAGGCCGGCGGCAATAGCAGCGTCCGGCCCGATAATTACCGCCGCTATCCGATGTTCGCTCACAGACAAAATTATGCCGTTAACATCATCCGGGCTTAACGGTATATTTTCTGTTTTATCAAGCCGGGCAGTGCCGGCATTGCCCGGCGCTACGTATAGTTTACGCACGGCTTTTGATCGGGCCATCTGGCGCGCCAGCTCGTACTCGCGCCCGCCGCTGCCAACCACTAAAACATCAATCCCGGCCATCGTACCCTCCTGATCGTTGACTATTGTTCTCATTTAAGACGACTGCGCCGGTTTATGCAAACGCAGGCCAGACCTCGTGCTACAATAATCTGTAATTAACGGGGGTGCATATGGATTGGCCGGGCGTAACAGAGCTTGTAGAAACAGTAACGGCACAGATCGAGGCCGGCGGCTGGCAGCCAACGGTTATTGTGGCCTTGAGCCGCGGCGGCTTTATTCCGGCCACCATGATCGCCTACTGCTTGGGTGTGAAGGACGTACTGGGCATGGATGTGCAAAAGGACGAAGCCGGACGCCGAACAATAGGCCGTTACGTACAGCTCAAATACCTGACCGGCGAGCGGGCATTGATTGTTGACGACGGCATTATCGGCGGCAGCCTGCTGGCCATGACAACAGAAGCCGTGCGGGCGAACGGCGGAGAGCCGCGTACCTGCGCTTTGACGTCGGAAGGCAGGACGACCCCTGATTACCTGGCGAAAGAATATCCAAAGATTCCCGCGTTCCCCTTGGAATAATAAGACGGCATGAAAACGATTTGCCATTACGGCAGCACCGCTATATGGTGTTTAGTATGACAGCACGGCATCGGCCAGCGATTGCTATTTTTGCTTCCGGTAGCGGAACAACATTTCAGGCGACTGCCGACGCCATACATCAAGGGCTGGTAGATTTTGATATCGGACTGGTGATAACCGACCGCGAGCATGCCGGCGTGCTCCAAAGGGTGGATGAAGTTAACAGGCTGTACGGTTTTATTATTAAAAAGTACATCATTAATAAAAAGCGCTATCCTGGCAACCCGCAGGGCCGCGGCCAAACGCGCGACGAAGCCGCAGCAACTATCGCTGCGCTGGAAGCCAATCGGATAGATCATCTGTGCTTGATGGGCTGTTTACGGATTATTGCCCCGCAGGTTATAGAAGCGTATGGCTGGCAGGCGGCCTATGCCAAAAAGGATCCGGAGCACGATGGCCTATACATGGCGCGCATGACCAACACGCACCCCGGTATATTGCCGGCTACAGCCGATACGTTTGGTATACAGACCCAGCAAAAAGTACTAGAACTCGGCTTAGAAGAAACCGCCCAAAGTTTCCATGTGGTTGCAACCGGTGTCGATAAGGGACCGCTCATTAGCGAAAACCGCGTACGGGTTCATCCTGCGTTGTTGTATCCGGCCGCGCTGGCTGACACGCCAGAGAAGCTGTTTGCCCGTGTCCAGCGCATCGAAAAAGCTCATTTGCCGCTCGACCTTGATACCTTCCTGAAAGACCAGGCGCGCTGGCTGGCGCGCGCTAATGCTTCGTAGCTACCCACTCGCGGGCATTTTGGAAAAGTTTGAACCACGGGCCGTTAACCGCCTGGTTCGCCGGGTGCCAGGAGTGTTGGGCTGTTAGGAACATCCGTTCAGGGTGGGGCATGATAATAGTCGCGCGGCCGTCCAGTGTAGTGAGCCCGGCCACGCCGAGCACTGAGCCGTTCGGATTAGACGGGTATTTGCTGGTAGCTTTACCGTAATTGTCGGTGTATTGTGCGGCCACCAGATTTTGCTTGACGGCCACAGCGGCGCCATTCGTGGCAGAGAATACTACCCGGCCTTCACCGTGGGCAACTGGCACTAATAACCGTGAGTCCTGCATGCCTTTCAGTAGAATTGACGGTGAGTCGTTGATCTGCACCGTGACAAGCCGGGCTTCGAACTGTTCGGATTCGTTGCGCAAAAATTCCGGCCAGTGATTGGCGCCGGGAATAAGTTCCTTAAGTCCGGATAGCATCTGACAGCCGTTACAAATTCCTAAGCTAAATGAATCGGGGCGGGCAAAGAATGTTTCGAATGCCAGGCGCAGCTTGGTGTGGAGCAGGATCGATTTAGCCCAACCCTCGCCCGCGCCCAATACGTCGCCATACGAAAAACCGCCGCAAGCGGCCAGGCCCGCAAAGTCATCCAAGCACAACCTGCCGCTCAACAGATCGTTAAGGTGTACATCGACGGCCGCAAAACCGGCTTGATCGAAACCGGCCGCCATTTCTACCTGGCCGTTAACGCCTTGTTCACGGAAGATAGCTACTTTCGGCCGGCCGGCAAACTTGCGCCCGGTCGTAGTGAAGGTGATACGCGACGACAGGCCGGGGTCAGTATCATCCAGTATCGCATCATACTCGGCCTTGGCGCAGCCGGCATTATCGCGCGCGGACTGCATATGGTAGCTTGTCGCTGCCCACCATTGTTCCAGCTGAGCGCGCGACTCACGGTAGAGTGTTTTGCTACCTTGTTTAATAACGATGGCCTGTGCCGTGGTTGGCGTACCTATGGCATAGACGCAGCCGCCAAGACTGGCTGTTAGTAACGACCGGACTGCGGCAACAACAGTTTTGCGTACCTGCAGTACGACGCCAAGCTCTTCAGCGAACAGCTTGGCGAGCGGTGTTTTACCTGGTAGTGCAGCAATGTCTACCGTTAGGCCGCAGTGGCCGGCGAAGGCCATTTCGGCGAGCGTGGCGAGCAGGCCGCCATCGGAACGGTCGTGGTAGGCTAGTATATTGCCGTCCCGGTTGAGCTTTTGCATAGCTGTAAAATATTTTTTAAGTAAAACCGGCTCGGCGTCGGGCACTTCATCGCCAATTTGACTGTACGCCTGGGCGAGCGCAGAGCCGCCCAGGCGGGCGTGGCCGCCGCTAAGGTCAACAAGGAGCAGTTCGCTTGGTTCGGCAAGCTGCAGCTGCGGAGTAAGGGTGCGCGCTACGTCTTTTACCGGCGCAAAGCCGGTTATAATGAGTGACAACGGGCTGACGACTGATTTCTCGGCGCCGTCCTCCTGCCAGGTACTGCGCATGCTCAGCGAGTCTTTGCCGACCGGTATGGTGATCCCTAGCGCCGGGCAAAATGCCTCGCCAACAGCAGTTACGGTGTCGAATAGTTTTTCGTCTTCGTGGCCAAAGCCGACGGCCGCTTGCCAGTTGGCGGATAGTTTTACATCGCTCAACTTGCCGATGCTGCTGGCGGCGATGTTGGTGATGACTTCGCCGATTGCAATGCGGGCCGAGGCAGGAGCGTCTATAAGCGCGATGGGTGCGCGCTCGCCCATAGCCATTGCTTCGCCCGTTTTAGCGCCAAAGCCGCTGCTCGTGACAGCTACATCACTGACCGGTACTTGCCATGGCCCGACCATCTGATCGCGGGCAGTCAAGCCGCCGACAGTGCGGTCGCCAATGGTGATCAAGAATTTTTTGCTGCCGACAGCCGGGACATGCAGGACACGCTTAACGGCTTCGCCGAGGTTTATGCCGGCTAATTTAAGTGGCGTGGCGACCACCGGCGTGCGGGTAAATGTCCGAGTCATCTTTGGCGGCTTGCCAAACAGTACGGACATAGGCAAATCGACGACGTTATTCTTAAAATGCCGGTCCGAAACAACCAGCCGGTCTTCGGCGGTAGTTTCGCCGGCGACGGCAAACGGGCAGCGTTCACGCTCGCAAGCGGCTTTGAATAACGGCAAATCTGCGGCCTTGATTCCCAGCACATAGCGTTCCTGGGATTCGTTGCACCATATTTGCATCGGCGACATGCCGGGGTCGGCAATTGGCAAATCGCGCAGTTCAAAATGCGCGCCGCGGCCGGAATCGTGCACCAGTTCCGGCAGGGCGTTCGACCACCCGCCGGCGCCGACGTCATGGATAGTAACTATGGGATTTTGTTCACCCAGACTGGTTAGGTAGTTGATGACTTCCTGGCATCGGCGTTGCATTTCGGCGCTGCCGCGTTGTACTGACGCAAAGTCGAGGTCTTCGAGGCTTTCGCCGTTATTCATACTTGCGCCGCTGCCGCCGCCCAGGCCGATGAGCATGGCTGGTCCGCCGAGTACGATTACTTTGGCGCCGACCGGCAATTTGTGTTTGAGCACATGTGCGTCACGGATAGTGCCGGTACCGCCGGCGATCATGATCGGCTTATGGTAGCCCCACACTTGACCCTGAGCATCGGCCTGCTCGTAGGTGCGAAAGTA
Source organism: Saccharimonadales bacterium (SeqCode) (assembly GCA_035996265.1). Taxonomy (GTDB): domain Bacteria; phylum Patescibacteriota; class Saccharimonadia; order Saccharimonadales; family UBA4665; genus PMNU01. The sequence continues at coordinate 11,595 of DASYJQ010000105.1, read as the reverse complement.
GCCGGCTAGGTTAACGCGGCCGAATTCATTGGCAAAGCCGGCGCCACCGAGTGGCGCGTCGATCATAATATCAAAGGCTGAGGTTATCCGGCCGGGTTTGCCATATTCGTGCTCCCAAGGCTGTAACGCGCCGGGGATTCTTAAATTCGAAACGGTGAAACCGGCCAGCCCCATTTTTGTACGCGAGCCGCGCCCGGTGGCGGCTTCGTCGCGGATTTCACCACCCGTGCCGGTGGCCGCGCCCGGGAATGGCGCAATAGCGGTGGGATGGTTGTGTGTTTCCACTTTGGCAACGATGTGCGCCGGCTCCTGAATCGTGTGATATATATTGGTGGCCGGGTCCGGGAAAAACCGCGGAGCAGACGGCCCCTTCATGACCGCCGCATTATCGGAATATGCTGATAGCACGTCCTGGCCACCCTTTTCGTAGGTATTTTTAATCATTTTAAACAGGCTTTTGGGTTGTTTTTTTCCGTCAACAACCCAGTCCGCATTAAAAATTTTGTGGCGGCAGTGCTCGCTATTTACCTGGGCGAACATCATTAGCTCGGCGTCGGTTGGCTTGCGGCCTAATTCGGTATATGCCCGAGCCAGGTATTCGATTTCATCCGGCGCGAGCGCCATGCCCAGAACGGTATTGGCTTCAGCTATTTTTGTAAGTTCAACTTCGGTAACCGGCGCCGGCGTGGCTTCGGCCAGCAATATCTCGGCCTCGGCCAGCGAGCCAAAGACGGCTTCGGTCATCCGGTCGTGCAACAGCGGTGCGATGGCTGCCCGGTCCACCGGACTACTGGCTTGCACGTAATAGGCCACGCTGCGTTCAATGCGTTTGACGTCATGCAGCTCAGAGTTATGGGCGATATCGGTGGCCTTGGAAGACCACGGCGAAATCGTGCCGGCCCGCGGCCCCACGACAAACAGTTCGCCCGGCCGCGCGCCGGGGTAAGGCTCGCCATAGGTGAGCAGCGTTTTGAGTTGGCTTTTCGCTGCCGGCGACAACGGCGTAGCTTCGGATACTAGGTGAACATATTCGGCCGACACTGTTTGCACGCCGGGGGCCACGGATTGGAGCTGCTTGAGTAATCTTTTGGCACGAAAGGGCGACAGGGCATTGATATCTTGATAGCGCAGCATTAGAACGTAACCCATTCTTGTTTCTGAGCCCAGCGGCCCTTATTCTTGAGCCGGATGCCGGACTCTTGTGTCATGTGGCCGATAACTTTGGCATTAATGCCGTGCGCTTGCGCGACTTGGATAACGGCATCGGGTTCAGGCGTGGCGAGGATCATGCCTTGGCCCATATTCCAGGTGCCATAGGCCTCTTTGTCGGCAACATTGCCCAGCTCCTGGCAGTGCAGCATAAGGTCACAGGGGGTGAACGGGTCGTCAATGACAGCGCCGAGGCCGCTGGCCCGCAGTACGCGGCCTAATTTTTCGGGGATGCCGCCGCCGCTGATGTGCGCGACAGCGCTGAGCTTGGCTTTAGCCGGCCGTTTGAGGTCGTAGCCGCCAAACATGTCCACGACGGCTGCGCTATAAATACGCGACGGCTGCAGGGCGACGTCGATCAACCGTTTATCGCCGAACGCAGCAGTTTCCCAGTGGTCGCCGTATTCCGCAGCCAGCAATTTGCGTATCAACGAAATGCCGTTGCACCGCAAACCGGTTTCTTCCAGGCCGACCAGGGCATGGCCGACCTGCACAGCCTTGCCGGTAATGAGCCGCGACTCATGGGCGAACCAGGTGACGTCGGCGCTCCATTCGATCGAAAATTGCTCCAGCCGCCCCATGCGGTTATTTAATTGGGCAAGTTCGCCGTTAATGACCGCCACGCCGGCTTCTTTGGCGGCGCCAATATATCCTTCGGCAAGTTCGCGGATGTACGGCAGGCGGCTGTCGTCCTGGCCAAGTGTATTCATATCTAATACCGTTTTGACCAGCACCGGCTCGCCGCCACGGATAACGGCATCGTCGCAGACCATAGCCATGAGGTCGAAAGCCAGCATGTCAAAACGCCCGGCGCGTTCGGCCATTTCGGCCTTGGTGGCCACGCCGTCGGAACCGCCATACATAACGGTGCCTGGCGGCAACTTGTCGGCGCGCACAAACCGCAGGCCGGCAAAGTCGTCGAAAGGCACGATAACCTCGCCCAGCATACCGGCGCGGTTGGCCCAAGTCTTTTTAGAGGCCTCGTATAGAATCCGTGCTGCTTTAGCTTCAATATTCACATCTACCCCTGCTTGCGCATAGGTCTGTTGAGCTTTCGCCATGCCAATACCCCTCTTATGTTTTTAGCGTATCATCGCAGCAGGACTAATCCAAATTCTGTAAAACAAACTGCACGCGTTTTTTAATGCCCAGGTCTGGTACTAAAACCGGCTCCATGCCGTAGCTGGCGTATGCTTCGTACAATAAATGATATATGCGCTCAGGGAACTCATCGGATTCAACGCGGCTATAATCTTTGACGAATACCGGCAGTGGTTCGAGCAGGAACACCTTGGCGTACCGCGATTGCTTGAGCGCTTGTAAGGTTTGGCGCGATAACTCGTAATCGTATGCTTGTAAATAGGCCAGCGTGTCATGCATGCCGCGGTCAAAAAAGAATCGTTTGGCCGGGTCGAGGCGCGCTTCGACTGCAAGCTTGCGCCGCAAAACAACATCCTGGAAGCGGGCTTCGTCTTGGCGGATTTCGGTGACGCTTAACCCTTTAGCCATGCCTCGGTCCACAACCCAGCGGGCTGCTTCGGGTATGATTTGGTGACCCTTCTTGTGCAATTCAGCTAGCAGTGTGGTCTTGCCCGATGCCGGGCCGCCGGTAATAACAAACCAATTATTCTTGGCTGGCGTCGTCATGTTTGAACTCCTTGCTTTGCGGCGAACGTGCCGAGTTTTAATTTTTGTGTCATGCGCCCCCAGGCTTGGCCGGTGTCGCCTTCTGCTACGTGTATAAAATCGACTCCGAGATTCCCGGCCAGGCCGCCGTCTTTTTCGGCGGAATCGCCGATCATGGTAATCCGTTCGTTGACGCGTTCGCTGGAAAGGTCGCCGGTCAGCCATGCGCCATGCATGTTAAGCCATTGCACTTTGGCCAGCATCAGTGCCAGCGGCACCGGCTTTGACAGCCGGGAAGGCGGCAAGGGCGAATTCAGACCGCGGATGGTTTCTTCGGTAACCAGTATATCCGGCTGCTCCAGGCCAGAGGCCCTCAGCACTAAACGTATGAATGAAGCATGTCCGGCACTGATGAAAGCCGTATTAATGATGTCGCCATTTTGTCGTGCCGCCGTTACGGCGTTCCAACAATCAACAAAACCAGGTACCGGGCGCGGCCAGGGCGCACCGTCGGCCAGCGGCCGGCCTATTTGCCGCAATAGGATTGTCAGCTTAGCCGCGACCAATTCTGACGTTAGGCGTTCGACGCCTTCTTGGGTAGCACGCGGCGCCAGTGAGTGCACAATTTCGGCGGGCGTCCGGTTGCCGTGCTCACCCTCGTCGGTGTAACGGCGAAGGGCATCACTATCAAAGTCGAATGTTTGCTCAACGGCGATCCGGTAGACCTCATCAACACTATATATGTCAGGCCCGGATTCAAAGGTATTGTGGGTGGTGCCGTCAAAATCGGTGGCAACCAGCCGGGCGTGTTCAAAAGAGTTCAACGCGCTGGTAACTGGTTGTTGGTAACTCGGTAACCCCATGTATACGTCCTTAGATATTTGGATTATGCCTGGCAGCGGCTATTTACACAATATACTTATTGCTGGCATATCAATAAAGTTGTGCGTACGACAAACTAATACTAAAATAATTACTACTATGCGTGTTGGGTTTGACTATATGACAACCAATGAGTGAGCTAGGCTCTGAAACAGAGGCTCGGACCGCGGCTGACGCCCGGGTGGCCGACTGGCGTCAGGCTGAGGCGGCATGGTATGACGAGACTGGCCTAGCGCTCGGTTCGCCGGACGAAGCTACTGCGCTGCGGGCCGCAGAAACAATAACGCGCTCTTGGGCAGTCGACGAAGAATACGGAAACCCGGCGCGTATTGCGCTCGAAGCCCATTGTGGTTTGGTGCGCGGCGCAGTGGCCGACGCGCTTATTGCTGATGCTATGCGGCGTATTAGCACCCGGCCGACGCAAACTTGGATTGGCCCGGACCGGCGCGTCATAGAGTCCGGATACGCTCTACTCGCGCCGCTCATGGCAGCCGATGATTACGACACGTCGCTTGCGGTCTATCAGTTTTTACATACCGGGATCAGCGGCGGCGAGCCCTTAAGCGACGTTCAACAATGGTTTAGCATGTGGGCAACTTCCAGGGGAGTAAGAACCGAATCGGACCAAGAGCGACATGTCTGGCAAGCGTTCAGAGATGCCGGCACCAGCCGCAGGCTGACGCACGTTACGCAGGATACCTACCGGGCACTTTCCCGGATAGCTAGCCGCTGCCCGCATCCGGATATCCGGGAAAGCGCATTAGCCGATATTGCCGGCTACGAGGCGCTTGTCGAAGATTTTAAACAGCGCGGCGTATACCTGCAGTTTAGCTAGTTATTTGGTCAGATGCTTATTTTTCGCCGGGCGCTGGTGGCGCGTCGTTTGGCCTGGGCGACAGTCGCGCCGGTGGCGGTAATATGTCCCATTTTACGGTCAATTTTAGTCGGGGACTTGCCATAGAGGTGTACAGAAACTTGCGGCAGGGCCAGGGCGTCATCCAAACCGGCAATTTCGGTAGGCGCGTCGCGTTCACCGAGTATATTGACCATGACAGCTGCAGGAACGACGAGGCTGGTATCGCCAAGCGGCAAGCCGGTAATGGCGCGAATATGCTGCTCGAATTGCGAAGTATGACAAGCTTCGGTGGTGTAATGCCCCGAATTATGCACGCGCGGCGCGATTTCGTTGATAAGAACTTTCCCGCCGTTGGTTAGGAACATTTCAATGCCAAAAACACCGGCCCCCGGCAGATGCCCGGCAGCTTCAAAGGCTAGTTTTTCGGCGCGTTTACGTTCGGCTGCGGTAATTTCGGCTGGCGCCCGAACCTCCACGCAGATGTTTCGTTTGTGGATGGTTTCGACGATCGGATACACCCGCACCTCGCCGGAAATATTGCGGGCGACCATGACTGCCAATTCTTTTTTAAACGGAACGAATTGTTCGGCATAGAGCGCTTGGCCGGCAAAGCGATCAAAAGCCTGCTGTATGTCTTGTTCGGATTGAATGAGCATGTTACCCCTGCCGTCATAAGCGCCATGACGGGTTTTTAGGAACATTTTGCGGCCAAAGTGCTGCCATGCTTTCTTGGCGCCGGCCAGATCTTTAACATCTGCAAATGGAGCGATGGCGATAGTATTGCGCGCCAGGAATTCCTTTTGGCGCAGTTTATCCTGAATCAGTTCAATAGTTTGCGGCGCGGGGTTTACCGGCTTGCCGAGCGCGGCAATCGCCGCTAAGGCCTGGGCGTTAAGATGTTCGATTTCTATAGTCAGATAGTCGGCCCGCTCGGCCAGACGCCGCAACGCTGCCGCGTCGTATAAGTCAGCGGTAATTTCGGCTGCACCCACCTGTGCGGCCGGGCTTCCGGGCTTAGGATCAAGTACAATTACTCTAAAACCAAGGGGTGCGGCAGCCAGTGTGAGCATCCGGGCCAGTTGCCCGCCCCCCACAATGCCAATGGTCTGTGTACCTGCCATATGACTTATAATAACGCATTTTGTACGGGAAGGACGCTGCATTTGGTATTCTATTAGTGTTATGCCAATAGATATAGTGCTCGGCTTGCAACGTGGCGATGAAGGCAAAGGGCGAATAGTAGACCTCATGGCTGCGGCATACAATGTCGTAGCGCGTTTTAACGGCGGCGCCAACGCCGGGCACACGGTTGCAACGGCATCCGGCGCCGAAATACTCAAGCTGCACCAGCTGCCGTCCGGCATCGCCCGGCCAAAGATATTGAACATCATTGGTAACGGCGCGCTCGTGGACCCGCTGCGTTTGGTTGATGAAATTCGCGATGTGAAAGCGGCCGGCCTGGCGGTGTCACCGGCTAATGTCGCTATAAGCGACTTGGCCCACCTTATTCTGCCACACCATATTGCCCTAGACGAATTGCGCGAGCGCGGCGCCAGCGGCCAGGGCAGTACCAAGCGCGGCATTGCCTTTGCAGCCCGCGATAAATACGAGCGCAGCGGCGTCCGGGCCGAGCTTATCCTCTACGACAGGCCGGCCTTGCTGGCAGCCGCGGAATCGGGCTTACAGACCATACCGGTCCAGGCTGATGCGCCAAAAGGCAGCATCGCGCAGCAAGCGCAGGCATGGGTAGATACGGCAGCGGAATTGGCGCCCTATATTACCGATACGGTAGCGTTGCTGCAGGCGTCTTTAAAAAAGGGCGATGCAGTGCTTGCCGAAGGTGCTCAGGCCTTTGGTTTGGATATTGAATTTGGCATGTATCCGTTTGTAACGTCTTCGCACACTACTTCTGGCGGCGCAGTCACGGGCTTAGGTATCGACCCGCACGAAATCAAACGGGTTATTGGCGTGGCCAAAGCTATTAAATCGCACGTCGGCGGCGGCCCGTTTGTCACCGAATTTGAAGATGCGGCGTTGGCGGCAAAAATTAGAGGCAAGCGCGGCAAAATCGACGGCGAATACGGGGCGTCTACCGGGCGTGAGCGCAAAGTCGGCTATCTTGACCTGCCGGAATTGCGCCGGGCGGTGGCCGTTAACGGCGTAACCGAAATAGCATTGACCAAATTCGATGTGTTGAATTTATTCGGCACGTCTATGCGCATTGCTGTCGCCTACGACTATCAAGGCAAAACGCTACAGCAGGCGCCCAGCGCGGCTAGCCAGCTGGCCCAATGCAAACCGGTGTATGTCGAAAAACAGGTGTGGAGCGAAGATATCAGCAACGTGCGCCAAGTGGCTGATCTGCCCCTGGCAGCCCGCCAGTTGCTCGAATTTTTAACCGCCGAGCTCGGCGTGCCGATCACGGTGATTGGCGTCGGACCCGAACGCGACCAGGTTATATTCGCCTAAGGCCTAGTGATTAAAGAAGCCGCGGATCGTCGTGTCGGGCAACGTCCAGAACGTAACGCCGGCATCGGTGAGCGCTTTGGCGACATCGCCATCGCGCACTGAACCGCGTGATGCTAAAATCGCCGCGACGCCGGCGTCAGCCAATTTGAGCGGGCCGTCCGGGAACGGGAAAAAACTATCACTGTAGGCGATGGCGCCTTTGGGGTCGTGCCCGGCATCATTAGTGCGCTTAACAGCCAGTTCGGCAGCTGACACCCGGTCTTGCTGCCCGACGCCATTGCCAATCAGGCGGCCGTCTTTTACAAGGGTAATCGTGTTGCTGTTGCTGGTACTGCCGACGGCCCAGGCCAATTGCATATCTTTGATTTGCTTGGCGGTGAGAGCTTTGCCGTGCCGTTCCAACTCGGGGGAGGCAATATCGAATACGAATGTGTAGTTGTCTTGCTGCAATATGCCGCCCCGCACGTAGCGGAAGCGCGGCGCAGTATCTAATGAATCTTCGGTCAATCCGCCCAACGCCGGGTTAACAATAACGCGCAATTTGCCGCCTTTGCGCTGGAGCACCGCCAAGGCATCGTCTTCAATACCGGCTGCGACAACCACGTCAAGCAGCCGCTTCGTGCCGCTCATGCCGTGGGTCAGTAGCTCGTTGGCAAGATCCTTTGTAATGACGGTATTAAGCATAACGGCGCCGCCAAATATAGCCCGCGGGTCGCCCTTGAGCATTTTTTGGATAGCGGCTGCCGGCTTAGTTGCCACGCCAGCCCCGCACATATTGCCGTGCTTACAGCCGAGAGCAATGGCCGGCACCGCGCCGGTCTTGCTGTTTTTGGCAAAAACTGCCGCAGCATGCGTCATGGTTTGCAGCAAGCGATCAACGTCGGTGTAATTGGTGAAACTGAGCTCCGTGCCGCCGCGCAGTACAAAATTACTCAAAGCCAGCGGGTCGGTGCGGGCATCGTCGGCATATAACGCGGCATTGGTTTGCCAGGGGTTTTCGCCATACCGCGGTACAGCGACGCGCTTGCCGGTAAAGCCGGTAACGGCATCGCCGCCGAGATACCGGGCGGAGGTCAGGACGTAGCGGGCTGTTTCGTATTCAGCTATCGCTGCCAACTCGCGCAAGAAAGCCTGTTCGTCCGGCTTGCCGGCTTGCAGCCAGGCGAGCACCGGGGCGCGTTGCTCGGGCCGTGACAGTACAATGCGCCGCCCTTTGGCAGCCGCCCTGAGCATAGTCGGGCCGCCGATATCGGTCATTTCGACAACTGCTCGTTCGGTGCCGGCCGGGTCGGCAATGGCTGCCTGCAGCGGGTACATATCCACACAAACCAAGCTTATTCGCGGGATGTTCAAACGCTGCAGCTCAGCGGTGTGCTCATCGCTGTCGTCGGCCAAGATACCAGCATGTATTTCGCGGGACAATGTCACAACGCGGTGCCCTAAAATGGCCTCGCCGCCGACGAGTTCGGTGACATCGTGTACCTCGACTCCGGTAGCAGCCACCGCTTTGGCCGTGCCGCCCGAGGCGTATATCCGCCAGCCGTCTTTCGCAAGCCCCGCGGCAAATTCGGCAATGCCTGCTTTGTCGTAAACCGATAGCAACGCGTTTTTAGCAACTGCAACTGTAGTATCCGTTTTGCCCATGGTACCTGTCCTCCAGCTTTATGCTTTTAGTATAGCGCGGCGTTCGCGACAAAAGACACCATCCGGCAGCATTTGTATATTAGGCTTTCGCTTTTGGGTTCATGGGTTACAATAGGGTCATGAAGAGCGGGCAGGGGATTGCTAGTACTGGTTTTTTGTTCCCGGGGCAAACAGCATTTTATAAAGGCAGCGTTCGTGACGTCTACGCTATTCGCAACAAGCTGCTTGTCATGGTCGTTACCGACCGCATCTCGGCCTTCGACGTCGTACTGCCGGTCACCGTTCCCCATAAAGGCCAAGTGCTCAGCCAAATAGCTGTGCACTTTTTAGAAGCAACCAAAGATATCGTGCCGAATTGGTTTATTACCGCACCTGATCCTAACGTGGTTATTGGGCAACAATGCGAGGCGTTCAAGATTGAAATGGTTATTCGCGGTTATCTTGTCGGACACGCCTGGCGGGAATATCGCGCCGGTAAGCGGGAGTTGTGCGGCGTTGCGCTGCCTGACGGGCTCAAAGAAAACGACAAATTCCCCGAGCCGATTATTACCCCCGCCACCCACGCCGCCGAGGGCCATGACGAAGACATTTCAGCGGCTGAAATCGTATCACGCGGTTTAATTCCGGCGGATGATTACAAAATAATCGAACAATACACCCGTCAGCTGTTTGCGCGCGGCACGGCACTCGCCGCTGAACGCGGTTTAATGTTGGTTGATACTAAGTACGAGTTTGGCAAAAAAGACGGGCAGATATACCTCATCGACGAAGTGCATACCCCCGATTCTTCCCGTTATTTTTACGCCGACGGTTACGAAAACCATTTAGCTAAAGGGGAGCCGCAGCGCCAGCTTTCCAAAGAGTTTATACGTGAATGGCTGATTGCCCATGACTTCCAGGGTTTAACGGGGCAAACGATGCCGGATATACCCGACGACTTTGTTCAAGAAGCTTCCAGCCGCTACGTCGAATTGTACGAACAGTTAACCGGCAAGAAATTCGTGCCACCAAACGATGCCGGTGATCCTATTGCCCGCATTAAAGCCAATGTTTTAAAAGCTCTGGAGAAACTATAAATGGCGCAACGGCAAAAGCAGCCGGACGTACTTACACCCTTTATGTTGCCCGAGCCTGCCGCGCCCAGCGGCTACAGTAATATCGATCCGCTGGACGGGCGCTATTACGATGCCGCCATTGCCCGTTACTTGTCTGAACAAAGCCGCATTACCTACCAGGCTTACGTCGAAGCGGCCTTAGCCCACACGCTGGCAGACTACGGCGTGTGCAGCAAATCCATCGCTGACGCCATTGAACACTCAGCGCGGAATATAACCGCTCAAGCCGTGTACGAAGAGGAACGCGTCACAAAACACGATGTAAAAGCGCTCGCCAACTGTATTAAACGCGGCGCGCCCGAAGACGCCCACCCGTTTGTACATTTTGGCGCTACGTCATACGACATCGTAGCCACGGCTTCGGCACTGCAGATGCGCGACGCCGTTACTAATGTCGTCGTGCCCCGGCTCAAAGAACTACTCACTACATTGATAACCCTGACCGAAACATACGCTGCCACCACGCAAATCGGCCGCACGCACGGTCAACACGCGCTGCCTGTTACGTTCGGCTTCGCCATGAGCGAATACGTCAGCCGGATCGGCGAAAGCATGCAGGCGATTGCATCGCTGGCCGGCGAGCTGCGTGGTAAATTTTCCGGCGCCGTCGGCGCCTATAACGCGCTCAGCATGTTTGTTGATAAGCCGCTTGATTTCGAAGCGGCAATTATGGCGCGGGTAGGCCTGGAGCCGGCGCCCTATTCCACCCAAATTGTGCCGCCCGAAGCAATGGTCCGGCTAATAGACGAAATGACTATTGCCGCCGGTATTATGGCCAACCTGGCCCATGATATGCGCCACCTGCAGCGGACCGAAATCGCCGAAGTCCGCGAACGCTTCGAAAAAGGCCAGACCGGCTCGTCGACTATGGCCCTCAAGCGCAACCCCTGGAACTTTGAAAACGTCGTCAGTATGTCAAAGCAGGTTATCGCCCAGAGTGTTAACGCCAATTTGAACTTGAGCAGCGAACATCAGCGTGACCTGACCGATTCGGCCTCAGCCCGTTTCTACGCCATAGTACCGGCGTGTGTCGCCGGCATGGCGCAGCGCTTGAATACCGTTATGGGCAAGCTGGAAGTCGATGCCGGCGCTATGGAGCGCAACCTACAATTAACCGGCGGCGCCATTGCTGCCGAACCGTTCTATCTATTACTCGCGAAACACGGCCACCCCCAAGCACACGAGACGTCGAAGGCAATCGCTCATCGCGCCATGGGACAACACCAACCACTGCATGAGGCGATCATTGCCGATCCCGAAGGAGCCACTTACTGGGCACGCTTCAGCCCGCATGAGCAAGCGGTGCTGCGCCAGCCGGAACTGCATTATACCGGCATTGCCGCCGCCAAAGCGGCAACGATTGCCCGACATTGGAAAACGATCATAACGAGAGGGCAATAGCATGAACCGAGTCACTAATAAACGTTTGCAAATATTGAGCGGCAATCACAACAGCCAATTAGCAGAAGATGTAGCCAAACGTTTAGGAGTGACCCTGTCATCGGCGCCGCCGATACGCTTCGCCAATGGCGAGGTTAAATGCCGCTTGCAGCAATCCGTCCGCGGCGCCGATGTTTTTGTTTTTCAGAGCCATAGCGCCTCGGTCAACGACGCCATAATGGAACAGGCCATTATTATCGACGCCGCCAAGCGCGCCTCGGCTCGTCATATCACTGCCGTCTGCCCCTTTATGGGATATGCCCGCCAGGATCGCAAATCGACCGCCCGCGAACCGATTACCGCCAAGTTGGTTGTGAATATGCTGGCCGTCGCCGGAGCAGACCGTATTGTAAG
>DASYJQ010000104.1:0-4174 GCA_035996265.1 Saccharimonadales bacterium (SeqCode) | reverse complement strand
AACTGTACCTGAAACTCGCGGGTACAATCACGCAGACGGCAGGCGCGGCAACGCTCTCGCCGCTCGGGTACGCTTCGCTCATTTCGCGTATCCGCGTGACCGCGAATCTCGGCGCGGCGCAAATCGTTGACGCGAGCGCGGCGGGTGTCGAGCTTGCAAACTACTGGTATGCGCCAACTGCCGGGCCTGTGCGTAACACCTACGCAAACGGCGCGGGCGCGAACCAAGTCAACTACGGGCTTATGGTGCCGATCAATGCAAATGATCGCCAGCTTCTACAGCTCGGACTCGTCAACCTGCAAGCCGAGCAAATCCGGCTCAATCTGGAAGTTGTGCCAGCGGCGGCGCTGACTTCCTATCTCGTTGCAGGCGGGCCGCCAACTGCAAGCGCGCTCATACTATATGTAGCGTATGAGTTTTGGGATGTTCCAAACCCCACGCGCTACGCTCTGCCGCCAGCTACGCTCTCGCGTATTCTGGAAGAACAACAGATCATCACGGCAACTGGCGAGTTGCCATATGTGATGCCGAGACTCGGCACGCTCGCGCAAGTCAGTGAGTATTTCCTGAAAGGTGCGAGCGCGGCGGCACAAGTCATGATGCAGTTCCTTGACCCGACACCGGACGTGCAATACTTCCGCGTGCGGGCCAACAAATCGGATATGTGGTTGGATTACACAACCCGGTTTGCCGAAATTGAGGAAGCGCTGTTTATGAACAGCACGCTTTCTAGTTTCATGCGCCCCGGTACGCGCACGTGGGATTTCTTCCACAGTGGATTGCAGACACGCAACCACGGTGACCGCGACCTTATCAATACCGAGCAGATCACAACGCTGGAATTCATTGCGGCCATTGACCCGAGCGTGACGCCTACGGCGTTTACTTCGCGGAACGTGGCGCGCCGTGTATTTCAGCGGTTGATGTAGGAGCGCCCGAACCGTGAAACACACCTTTCATAGCCCACACATTGCCGCGATTGCAGCGCTCGCGGCAGCGTGTGGGGCGCAAATGAGCTACACTGGCGATACGCCAAGCGGTGTAGCGGCAGACGTAAACATACTACCCGAGCGTAATCTGTATATGGGTAGTACGCGCGGCGGTTCGCTTGCAACGCTCGGCTCTGCCGCGAGTCCTGACGCTTTCAATGCAGCGCCGAGCGGTAGCGAAGATGTAATCTCGCCAAGCGTTGACACGCCCGTTGCGGGCGTGCATGGTATTGCGTGGTGGGTGGGACTCGCGCTTATCATTGGCATTATCCTTTTTGCGGCGAAGAAAACGGGTAATGCTGGCGAGTTTTCAAATCTTCGCGCGAGCACGTACAATATCGCGCTCATTACCCTTGTTGCAATCGTGGGGCTTACCGGCCTCAAAGTTGTTGCGTCAAAGGTGAAAGGCGTGCCGATGTTGAGCGGGTTTTCGCAAATCGTTTTGGCGGCGTAGCGCGGTGCGAATACCGGGCGCGGCAACACTTCTGTTTTTAGGTCTGCTTATCCTGTGGCTAGCTGTCACAGGTAAGCTAGACCGTTTATGGACGGGAGTAAATGTTGCGACCGGGAAAACCGCGTTACCAGCTACAACGGACACCGCGCAACCAACCGCGCAAATTCTTGACCCGGCAACGTATCACTATGGCACTATGCTACACGCATTGACACCGGGGGTGGCGCTCGCTGGCCCCGGTAGCGTTGCGTGACGGGGCCGATGTTGGATATATCGGGCGTGACGAGCGCGCCCGGTACGCCGATGAAATTGACGCAGACGGCATGGGCGTTGATCGCAATAATGCTCTTGCTGGTAATCGCGTCAGTTGACCCGAAAGTAGGCGGTATGTTGCTCGTTGTTGTTGTGTTTGGAATGGTCTACGCGGCAAACAAAAAAGGACTTATTTAACACGGGGTAGTCAAGATGCACGCACTAGATAAATACTTGGGGATTGTACTACTGTCCGTGTTGCTGTGGTACATTTTCAAGAATCCACAGGGAACGGTACAAATTCTCGGTGAGCTGTCGAAAACAAACGTGCGCGCAATCGGCGCTCTGCAAGGGCAAGACGCAGCGTTTGTAGGAGCGTAGAGCAATGGAAACGCGCACAGACACACTGACATATGCGGGCGCGCAAGATGACTCGTTTGATGCTTACAGCGACGTTATCCGGCACACCCCTATTGCTGTCGTCGCGCCATTGCTCTATCAGAATCACCCCGAAGCGGGCGGCGATATGTCGCCCGATTTACAGGCAGACGGCCAGTACTTCGGGACGATTGGCGCATTTCACGCCACTATCGCTGTCAACACACCTTCTGGCCCGTGGTCAAACGATTACACGGGTAACCTTCCCATTGAGCAACAGCCACATTTGCCGAATACGGAACCGTGGCTAATGCCGGAAGGTATTTAGATGTTTGACGATATACCGCCGTGGGTGTTGTTCGCTGTTCCGGCAGGCGTGATTGTACTCGCGCTTATGAGCCGCAACAGTGGCGGCGGTACGCCATACGGCGCGGTGACCGCGTACCAACCAACACCCGCAGACCCCGGCCTTGTCTCGCTCGCGCAAAGTGAAGTATCCGCGCGAGCTGGCGCAGTAAATACGCTCGCGTCCATTATGGGCGCAGAGGAAATTTCTCGCATAGCTGCTAATCGCGATGTGCAGCTCTCAACGATACAGGCCAGCGTTGCAAACGCTCGCACAGAAGCAGAGCGGCAGGCGGCGTTAGCGCACGAAAATACTAGCCAGCTCGTAGGCGTTGCACAGACTGACGCGGCGGCGGCGGTAGCAATGGCAGAGACGCGCACAAGAGCGCAGATTGCTAACACGCAAGCGGCGGCGGCAACGTCACAGGCGCACATACAGGCAAAGGCGGGAATTTTGCCAACGATTGTCAACGGTATTACGTCTTTCTTTAGCCACATACCGCTATGACAATGTTTGGTACTATTTTCTCGCCCAACACCGGGCCGATTTATTCGGTCAATGGTTTCTATCAACGCGGCGGCGCATTGCCCGCGAAGATCAACACGCCCATTGTTGTTGCGCCGAATCCCGGTCAATCGCGTGTAGCGCCGCCAACGCCAACGCCCGTACCCGCTGTACTCGCGCCGCACATCATTACTACAACGGTTGCTCCTACAACGGTGCCGCCAAATCCCGGCGGGCCAAACGTATTGCCGCCCGGCCCTAGCTCACCCGTTGTGAGCACGCCGAGTGGAACCGCTGACAGTGGCGCGAGCGGTACCGCTGGCAGCTCACCTACAACAGACTCCGGCAGGCTGTTGGATATGCTCGGCACGTTGTTCAAGTCACAGGACGTAGCGCAATCAATGGCCCCCGTGTCTTTCGCACCGACCGACACAGGTACCAGCGCAACCACAACGGGCGGCGGTAGTAGCGGCGGCATTATCTTAGTTGTCGTTGTGCTCGCTGTCGCGGCGTTTTGGTATTTTCACACGCACTAATGATTGACTCGCCCGAGCATGAAAACGGCGCAACGCGCCCGGCAGTAGATAAGCCGCCGCATGGTATCACAACCGTTGTTGTGGTGCCTGCCGAGCAACTTATAGATATGATGTTGCCCGCTATACGCTCGGCCATGTGGGAAGTCATTAGCGAAGCAATCATTTTTCTAATCATTGGCGCGTTGATCGCGGGCGCGATAAGAGAGCGATACAATGAGCGCTGACGTAAGGGCTTTTACAACTGACGTAATGGTAGCTAGTGGCAATGGTTTGCCCGATCTACATTTATCACCGCTTGACCCGATAGAGCACGTTCAAGCAGAGTTTGCCGCGCGCAATCCTGACGCGAGCCTAGCTAGCGCCGTGTCAACGGGTACGGGTGACGCGATAAAGACGGCGCTTGGCGTGCCGTCGCTTGACGACATAAAGACAGCGTTTGCAGGCGGGGCGCGTCTCGTCGTTATGCTTGTGCTCGGTTTGATTCTCGTGGCTCTCGGGCTTTACCAATTCACAAGGGATTAACAAATGACAGCGCCCGTTGTACCTACTGCAATGACTCTCTCGCCCGCCGTTCGCAAAAGCATTATCGTTGTTGCGGCGGTTGTCGTCATACTCGTTGCCATTGCGATTTATCGCAACAGCGCTACCGTAAGCGTTTCGTAAATGCCGGTTTACAAGCGCAACGATTGGGGTTGCATTTCGACAATCGTACCGT
>DASYJQ010000103.1:0-2636 GCA_035996265.1 Saccharimonadales bacterium (SeqCode) | reverse complement strand
AATCGAAACGCAGACTTCAACCGAACGACTGCCCCCGGCCGGAGTTGCGGGGTTAACCGCTAACGAACGGCACAATGTTTTATTAGCCGAGCCAGCCGGTACTGCAGCGAGCGTTTCGGTAGCGATTGTCGTATTAGAATTTATGGGGAAAACCCGCGGGCAACCGGTGCCCGGGCGGGCATAACCAGGATCTGAAGTGGTGTCCACAGGGCTTGGTACGGCGTGGTAGCCGCCGTAATCACGGCCGTTAACAGTACAATTGGTATTCATACTAATTGTGGTGCCGGCATTGTTGACGGAATACACGAAGTCGACTTTATCACCCACTTCGGCGAAGTTGCCGGCTGCCGCACCGCCATTGACCACAATGTTGATACTGGGCGTCAGCCCGAAATCGTAAGGCACCTTGGCGCAAACCGTTGGTCCGCGCCCGTTGCGTGCGCCTGCCCCATTTATTGGGTCATATCCTACTTGCCGGCAATACAGCGTGTTTGGCGGCGTCCCCGCTGGAACTGTAAACGTTTCGTTGTTAACATTGCGTTCCTGGCCGGGTGCATACGAATTAGGACCGCCTGCGGCCGTCGCGCCACCCGTCAGCGTATTAAACGCGGCCCACCAAACTGCCGCAGCGCCGTCAGGGCCGGCATTGCGGACAAAATGGCTAAATGTCACACTCTGGCCAGGCTTAGGGCTGGGGTTAGACACCGTAGTACGGCCGGACATATTAAAATTATTTACTTTCTCTAGCGTACCTAAACTACCGTTGCCAATCGGGTTGGCGCACTGCCGGCGAATGGCATACGCGACACCGCCGCCGCTATTGCGAAATACAATGGCCGGGGAACAGCCGCTGTTGCTATAAAAGGCATCGTCGGCCGGGTTCGGGCCAGAGGATGTTCCCTGGTAATAAGAATTTATGGTGTAGCAGTAGTTGATATTCCACGATATCCAACCTTGAGAGCTGGCGTCGTTAACGCGGCCTTCCCAGTCAGCAATCTGAGCACCATCGGGCGGCCTATTCGTGGCGTTGCCAATCATGGTTTGAATAATAAACGCCGCGCCGGTACGCTCCTGAGTAGAGCCGCCATTTAAATCATTGATAATCAAGTTAATAAACGCACCGGGATTATTAATTGATCCCGGAATAGCCTGACCGCCATATTTGTTAGGCAGCACAAACGTGCCCCGGTCGTCATCAATATTGGTGAAGTAGCCGTGATAGGGATTGCGGCCGTGAACCGGCCAAGCATATGAGACTACGCCGTAGCCGATCATCAGCCCTGCTACCACTAAACCAAACAGCATAAATAGGGGTCGGAAACGACGGTGACTCATGGTTGCCCCCCTAGGTTACGAATCTTTTGCTCCAGCGCCGACTTTTCGTCACCCCCTACCGGGTTATCAGAAGTAGGGGTAAGCTGAATGGCTTTTTTATAAGCAACAATTGCCTGGTCCTTGTCGCCCTGCACGGCATATGCGTCGCCTATGGACTCCGATAGGCTTTGGGTGGCTTGCGACGCCTCGGCTTGTTTATAGCTTGCGATAGCTTGCGGATAGTTAGCCTCGTTAAAATAGGTCGTCCCCTGCTGGTAGTACATTGCGTACTTATCGCTAGCCGAAAGCCCGGGCTGGCTCAAAGCATCATCCAGTTGCTTGTGGGCGGCGGCGTTATTGCCGCTCGTGCTCAATGCCTGGGCCTTGCTGGCGCTTGCCGGCAATGTCACTGTCGTCGTCTGCTTGGTCTGGTTGTTGTTGTCGCTCAGCTTCATGCGCAAGGCAATCCCGCCGGCAATAGCCAGCACTAATAATGCTGCCCCTGCGACAATCAAAAGCACCATGTGCCGCTTCTTTACCGAATCTCCAACAATTACCGTCTTCATGAGTTCCTAGTGGTTATGGTTTTAGCATACATCATTACAATATGGGTGGTAAACTGCTGATTGAATCATAATCTGTTGTATTTGCTTGTCCCGGCGGGTTCGGCATCCAGGCTGACGGGTTGTAATTGAATACTTCCGCGCCTTTGGATGCTGCCGACGTTTCGGCGGCGCTACTTTGCGCTAAGCTGCCGTATGCCCGCAAAAACTGTACCTGGTAAGCCACAAACGAACCATTGATTGTCAATTTACTGGCACAAGTACCTGCCAGCAAACTCGTCGCTACCGCCGCGCCGCCGGTGGCGCAAGTATAGATAATGCCGGTGTTAGTCGCGCCGTTCTTCTGGGCTATGTACACTCCGTCCAACTGCGTGACGTTGCTGCCGATATATATGTTTCCTTTGGCCACAATCTGCACTAAGGGCGGATTGGCTGACGTCCAACTTGCCGGATAGGTAATATTATTGTTAATAATCACGTCCCCGTTCACGAATACACTGACACGTTTGGTTGTCGTAAGCGTACCGCTCAGGGTGGCTGGCGCCGTCTTAGTATAGGCGCCGGTCACTACACCAACCGCCCCCAGGTCAGTGCCGGCCATTAAGCTTGTCGTCGGAGCTGCCGCATAGTAGTCGCTTACGCAAGCTGTTGAACCGAGCGTTCCACCAAACACCCCGCCGCTCGGCGTTGTATTGGCAAATGCCAAACCGCTGCCGGCTGGAGCGCCTCCGGTATTACCGAGGGCTGTGGCAAAGTCGT
>DASYJQ010000102.1:0-6815 GCA_035996265.1 Saccharimonadales bacterium (SeqCode) | reverse complement strand
TTACAATGTACGGCAGAGACGACCGTCCGTTGCCCGAAAAAGAATGGCCCGGCGTTGTTGCTATCGCTACCGGCAAAAGTCTTGCCGACATATATGGCTATCGCACTAAAGAGAAGGTCCATGTGTTGCTGGGTGTGACTGCCAGCCCGATTATCATCCAAGGTAAACCGGCCGGCGCCATTCTGGTCATGCGCGACGTCACCAAAGAGCGTGAAATCGACCGCATGAAAACCGAGTTCATATCCCTGGCTTCTCACCAGTTGCGGACACCGTTGTCGGCCATCAAATGGTTCAGCGAGTTACTACTTGCGGGTGATGCCGGTAAAATGAACACCGAGCAAATTGATTTCACTAAAAATATTGCCGATTCTACCGAACGCATGATCCAGCTGGTTAATTCCCTGTTGAATATTTCGCGCATTGAGTCCGGGCGGATCATTGTCGATCCGGAGCCGACCGACCTTAAAGAATTAGTCAGCGGCATCGTTAGCGACCTCCATGCCAAAATTGAAGAACGTCACCAGACACTGGTCATCAGCGTCCATCCCGATATGACCAAGATTAGTCTCGACCCCCGTTTAGTCGGCCAGGTGTACATGAACCTGCTGACGAATGCCATCAAATACACGCCCGAAAAGGGTGAGATCTCAGTGTTCATATCCAAAAAAGGCGACGATGTCGTATCGCAGATTACCGACAACGGCTACGGCATTCCTAAGCAGCAGCAGGACCGCATCTTTCAGAAGTTCTTCCGGGCCGAAAACGCCGTCAAGGTTGAGACCGATGGTACCGGTTTAGGCCTGTACCTCATTAAAGCCATTGTCGAGTCTTCCGGCGGGAAAATCTGGTTCGAGAGCGCAGAGGGTAAAGGCACCACATTTTGGTTCACGCTGCCGCTGAGCGGCATGAAGGCCCAAAAAGGCGAAGTGACATTAGAAATTGCCGCGTCGAAATCGTCGCACGAAGAAAATAAGTAAAGAGGTAAATCATGGCACAGCAAATGCTTTCGGTTATGGTCGTTGAAGATGAAGAGCTACTATTACAAGCGATTACACACAAGCTTAAAAGCTCGGATATAGGCGTATTATCGTGCGCCAGCGGCGCGCAGGCTTTTGATTATCTGGAGAGCGTCACCAAGCTGCCCGATGCCATCTGGCTGGACTATTATTTGAAAGACACTAACGGCCTGGCCTTTATGGAGCGGGTTAAAAAGAATCCGGAATGGGCACGTATTCCGGTGTTGGTCGTCAGCAATTCAGCCAGCCCCGACAAGGTGTACCATATGCTGGCGCTCGGGGTCCGCAAGTATATCCTTAAGGCCGATTACCGCCTGGACGAGATTATTGATATTATCCGCGACCTGGCTGCCGAAACCGCTACCGAAAATAAGCCGTCCGTCAAAAGCTAGCCGTCTGCTTTACAGCTCGTAGTCGTCGCCGTGGCTGTCGCGTTCGGCTTGCTTGTACATTTTATTTTGGGCTTTGCGTTTCTCGATTGCGTCGGCAGTCGCTTTGACAGTTTGGTTTTTTAGCTCGCCTTTCATCTTCAAATAGTTGCGGTAGTGGGCCGGGTCGAGTTTGCCGTTATGCAGGGCGGCTTGTATTTGGCAGCCGGCTTCGCTGCCGTGGCGGCAGTTGCTGTACTTGCATCGGCTGGCCAGCTCGGCAATGTCGTCAAAGTTTTCATCCAGGTCTTCTTCCAGGCCCCACAGCTGCAGTTCGCGGATACCCGGCGTGTCGATCAGCAAACCGCCATTTGGCAGCACAAACAGCTCGCGGTGACTGGTGGTGTGTTGGCCGGTGTCGTCTGAGGCTCGTACGGCCTGCGTTTTTTGGATAGCTTCACCTACAAGTAAATTGGTAAGCGTCGATTTGCCAACGCCGGATGATCCTAGTAATACAGCGGTCTTGCCCGTCTGGATGGCTTGGCGAATTTCATTAACGCCGGCACCGCTCAGGGCGCTGGCCACAATCGTCCGAACAGTGAGGCCTGCGACGGCGTCTAGGTACGGCTGCGTATTGCTTGTCTTGTCGGCTTTGTTGAGCACCAGGACGGCTTCGATATGTCCGATAGTCAGCTGATATAAGTAGCGTTGCAAACGCTCCGGGCTAAAGTCATTATCCAGCGCCTGCAAAACGAAAGCGATATCAACATTTGAAGCCATAATTTGTTTCTGGGCTTTGTTGCCAGCGGCCTTGCGGGCGATTTCGCTGCGGCGCGGCAAGACTGCTTCAATCGTTGCATCACGTACGCCGGAAAGTTGTACGGCCACCCAGTCGCCGACCTTAGGAAAGTCTTCCGGCTTGGCAAAGTGCAGCAACCGGCCGGACAACACCGCGGTTTTTTCGGCCGGCGTCACCACTTTGAGCGACGTACCGAAATCAGCGGTGACGCGGGCCGGTATGCATTGCGGCAGGTCAATTGTCTGCCAGGCGGTCATAAAGTACTCGTCCCAGCCGAAGGCCTCAAGGTTGCTCATGCTATGAGTAGGCTTTCCACCAGGTGGTTTTGGGGTATTCCGGCGCTTTAATATTTACGATTTCACCAATTTTAGGCGTAACGATTTGGGCGCCTACTTTTACGGCCGCCGCGCGAACCCGTTCGACAGAATCAGCCCACGGGTGCAAGGCTAAAACAAAGGCGCCCCAGTGTAATGGCAGCATGCGCTTGCCGCGTAAATCCAAGTGGGCCGTGAGGCTTTGTTCGGGCTGCATGTGGATGTCGGGCCAACGTTCGTCATATTGCCCGCATTCCATAAGCGTGAGGTCAAAGGGGCCGTATTTTTTGCCGATTTGCTTAAAGTGCGGGCCGTAGCCGGTGTCGCCGCTAAAAAACAGTTTGGTGCCGGTGGTAGTAATGACCCACGAACACCACAGTGTCTTAAACCGGTCAGTCAGCGTCCGGCCCGAAAAGTGCCGCGACGGCGTGCAAACAAACGTAAAACCTTCGAACCTAGCTTCTTCCCACCAATCCATCTCCTGAATTTGTTCCGGTTTGACGCCCCACTTTAACAAGTGGGCGGCCAGACCGAGCGGCACAAAAAATTTCGTGACTTTGCCGCGTAACTTTTTTATCGTCGGGTAGTCTAAATGATCGTAATGGTCGTGCGATATCAGCACGGCGTCGATGTGCGGCAAAGCCTCGGGTTTGATGGGCAAACTATCGCTAAAGCGTTTTGGGCCAATTGCCGGGAACGGGAACGGCGACGTGCCAAGCATTGGATCGAGCATAATGGTCTTGCCGTTCAGTCGCAATAGTGAGGCCGAATGGCCGAACCACACCAACTCCGGCTTGCTGGCCGCCACAATAGCAGCCACGGCCGGGTGTTCGGTCTTGATCGGTTTAACGGGGTGTTTACCTTTATCGTGCCGGACATAGTCCTGCAGCAGCGAAATCGCGCTGGCAAAGCCCAAGGCCATGGACGTCGGTATTTGGTTGACGAATATTTTGCCTTTAAAGTTGGGCGACTGCCGCATGCGCGATCGGTCTGGCGTACCGCCAAATTGCGGGTAGAAGCGGAAAAATGCATACACCGCCAGGCTGGCCACAAGAACAAACAGTACTACTCCCATTATAAAACTTCCCTCGATTATTTGGCGTCGCCGGAACCGATGTTGACCATCCAGTGGATACCAAACTTGTCGGTGAGCATACCGAATGTGTCGCCCCATACTTGCTTGGCAAGCGGCATGCCGATCTTGCCACCATCGGCTAGGCCGTTAAAAAATTTGGTGAGTAAAGCTTCGTCCTCGCCGGCAATCGACATGCTGATGTTGTCGCCGAACTGCACTTCTTTGTCTGGCTGGCTGTCGCTTGCCATAAAGCTGAGCGTGTCGTTTTTGAGCGTAGAATGCATGACCTTATTTTTGTGGTCGTCGTCTTTAGTGTAACCGAACTGGCCGAAAGTGCTGATTTCCAACTGGCCGCCAAGCACGAGTTGGTAAAACTCCATCGCCTCTCTACAGTTGCCGTTAAATGCTAAGTATGGTGATAGTTGTGGCGTATTCATATGCTGATTATAGTCCACGTATCAGGTTGTGCATACCATGTATTTATCGATTGCCTGCGCTAGCGGCTAGGAGTGTGCATTGTGCCGGGCAGCGTGCCGTTTGCGCTTGATGTGCTTGTGGGTGCGGTGGGCAACATAGCCGCCGATAACTGACAGCAAGGCTATGATGGCCACTGCCCCGGGGCCGGTGTTGGGCAGTTCAGTGACGGTTGTAGCGGCCGTTACTTGGGCCACCGGCGTTGGTGTGCTGGGCGGCGTCTGGGTGGAAGTGATGGGAGCTATAGGCGTTACCAGTGTTAGCATTTCTGTCGGAGGCGGTGTTGGCGTGGGTGTTGGCGCGGGCGCCGCTTTGGGAATTGCTGCGGCGATTACCGGGTTGCTACACGCGCCGAGAATCGCAAATTTGAACTGGCCGTCTTTCATGACAACAAACGCGGCAATCGAGTTTGGCCGGAATGATACGCTCGGCGGTCGTTTGTAGAACGTCACGCCGCCGGAGGTGACTTTGGTGCTGCCGGAAATATTTTCGCGTCCGGCGGTAATCGCGCCCGTGGCGACCACGGTGTTGCCGATCATCACCCGCCCGTCCTTATATACCTGGCCGGCAGCGGCAGTCGCGCCCATGGCATTGACGTCCGCGGCGCTTATGCCGAAGTAATTATAGATAGCGGCCACGCCGTTATTGCCGTACTTTTGTTGCAACTCGGTAGTCGTCAACGCGCCGCAGTTAACAACGGCGTTGGTGTCGCAGTCGCGGGGCGATGAGATACTCAGCGCGCTGGCAACCGTAGCCCGCAATGCCACAACGACCATAATGCCGACCACGGCGCCGGCAACCATGCCATGCACAAACTTAGGCGTTAAGCGGAGTAATCGTTTGACGTGATGTTTTATGGGGTGTTTTTTTGATTTTTTCATGCTGCCCATTTTGCTTTAGTTATAAGTAACTTTAAGCATAATTATATGCCTATCGCGGTGTTTGTACAGCAAATCGATATCGCTGCAGTAGCAAAATAAGAGCCGATGCAGTAGAATCATAAACATAATGGATCAATTTGGAATTGCCCAAAAGATTGTAATCGTCGAAGACAACGCCAGCTTGTCCGACATTTATAAGACCCGGCTGGAAATATTGGGATACACATGTTTCGTCGCTTATGACGGTAAGACGGCCTTGGCGCTTATTGAACAGCAGTTGCCGGACCTCGTTCTACTCGACCTGATGGTGCCTAAAGTTGCCGGCGACCAGATCCTGGAGACAATGCGTGCCAGCGAGTGGGGCAAGAACATAAAGGTGTTTATTATCTCCAACCTTAACGAAGCCGACGCCCCCGCCGGCTTGCGCAACCAAGGTATCGAAGGCTACGCCGTCAAAGCTAACCTGTCTAATGACCAGCTCGACCAACTTGTGGATAGCATTCTCAAGCCTGCCGACCAGCAAGAAGACGTCTTACTCGAAACCAAAACGCCCTAACGGCTGCAACAAAGCAGTTTTTTTGCGATTACGAGAGCATAATGTACTCTTAACGGGTATAATTATGTAGCTGAAGCAGTAACAAACGTAAGGAATATATTACTATTTATGGCCAATACCAAATATGTCATCGAGGCTAAAAATCTAACAAAATCATATGGTTCTAACCATGTCTTAAAAGGCGTCGACCTTAAAGTAGCCCGCGGTACCATGCTTGCCCTGCTCGGCCCTAACGGCGCCGGTAAAACTACGACTGTCCGTATCTTGAGTACGCTGTTGGCCTACGACGAAGGTACCGTAACTATCGAAGGTTTTGATGCCGTCAAACAAGCCGACAAAGTCCGGGGCGTTATCGGTCTAACCGGCCAGTCGGCTGCAGTTGACGAGCTGTTAACCGGCCGGGAGAACCTGGTCATGATGGGCCGCTTATACCGCCTGACTCCTGCCAGCGCCAAGGCCCGGGCCCAGGAATTGCTCGAAGAATTTGATTTGACCGACGCCGCCGACCGCGCAGCAAAGACCTATTCAGGAGGCATGCGCCGCCGACTCGATTTGGCTGTGAGCCTCATTGCCACGCCGCCGGTCATCTTTTTAGACGAACCAACGACCGGTCTCGACCCGCGCTCGCGCTTGGCCATGTGGGCCATTATTCGAAAACTAATGGACAATGGGACGACCATTCTGTTGACTACCCAGTACCTGGACGAAGCCGACCAGTTGGCCGACCAGATCGTCGTTATTGACGGCGGCAAAGTGATTGCCGAAGGCACTGCCACCCAGCTAAAAAGCAAGGTTGGAAAAGACCGCCTGGAATTGACCTTTACCGACACTAAAAGTCTGGCCGCCGCCCGGCAAGTACTCGGCGATGATGTCGTGAGCACCAATGACAAAGAATATTCGGCCACCGTTGTCATCCAGGACACCAATGTCGACGTGCGAAAGATGCTTGACGCCTTGAGCAAGGCTCAGATTGTTGTGGCGTCGCTGGCCGTGCACAAACCGACGCTCGACGACGTCTTCCTTTCACTGACAGGCAAGCAAAAACAAGTAGACGAAGCGGAGGATAAATAGATGGCGGTCAAACTTGAATTCGAGCGAAAGCCGCAGGCGATTCTCGCCTTGAATGACTCCTTGATTATGATCAAACGGAGCAGCACGCATATTATCCGCAATATGGATCAGTTATTGGGGGCGTTCTTCCAGCCGATCATGTTCCTAATACTATTTGCGACCGTATTTGGCGGCGCCGTTTCGGGGTCTTTGCCGAAGGGTGTTAGCTACCTCAATTTTTTGCTGGCCGGTATTATCGTGCAAACCGTCGCGTTCGGTTCA
>DASYJQ010000101.1:0-1720 GCA_035996265.1 Saccharimonadales bacterium (SeqCode) | reverse complement strand
GAAATCCACAACGCGCGGCTGTCGCAGCACAACGAAAGATACACCGACCATTTGTACAAGCGCCTGCACCGCAAAGGCTATATCCTGCGTGATTGCCAGCGGTTGGTGAACCAAAACCGCAATGTCTTCGCGTCCGCCATGATCCAGGCGGGTGATGCCGACGCAATGATCACGGGATTGACGCGCAGCTTCAGCATTAATTTTGATGATATACGCCTTGTGATCGACCCATTGCCGTCGGGCGTCGTTGGGCTCTCGATTGCTATTGCACCGGATCGCACGGTCTTGATTGCCGATACGACCGCGCATGTCGATCCCAGCGCGCATGAGCTGGCTGATATCGCCATTCAGGCTGCCGGCTGGGCGCAACGCATGGGGCACGAGCCCCGCGTGGCGATGTTGTCTTTCACCAGCTTTGGCCAGCCGGCGGTAAATTCGGTCAAACATGTCTATGAGGCTGTACGCATCCTTGATGAACGCGAAGTCAAATTTGAATATGATGGTGAGATGGCCGCCGACATCGCACTGGATTACGAATTAATGAAGCGGCATTATCCGTTTTGCCGCCTGACGGGCCCCGCCAATGTCTTGATTATGCCGAACTTGCCGGCCGCCAACATAGCAGCAAAACTTTTGCAGAATATTGGTGGCGTTACTTTGCTGGGGCCGATTTTGATCGGCCTCGAAAAACCGGCGCAAATCGTGCGCATGGGGGCAACCGTTTCCGACCTTGTCACCACCGCCGTACTAGCAGCGTATCAAACGATCAAAGGCTAAAAAGCGTAATAATCTGCCTGCTTCACTTTTAACAGCCTGACTGGTATTCTTCTACAAACGACACCAGAAAATATGAGGTTTAAATAATGCTCACTCGGCCCGGCAATCGGCCCAAAAAATTGATTGGTTCTGAAGCCTCAGCTGCAATATCGCGAACCTGTCATGAAATAACAAAACGAGCGCAAAGACTGTCACCCTTCGGCATACAAAATGTGCGATCGGCTAAACGAATAATTCATGAGACACTTTATCTGCCCGGATATGGCGAATGCCCTTTGGATAATGCTGTTGCAAGAGGCAGACTCAATCATGTCAACGAGGTGCTCTTACACCGAGCGCGGGAACGCGCATATGCTGTTGAAGCGCGCTGGCAAAGAGAGTCTACGCTTGCTTTTTATGCTAGACAGGGGATCAATCTCCCAATTCCAATAGGGGCTCGATCCGCTGTGACGCCCTAAATTCGCAAAGAGTCACCACTAATGCCCAAACCCTTCGTCCTTATCGGCACCCCCTGTTATGGCGGGTTGGTGTCACAAAACTACATGGAGTCGGTCATTCAGCTTATGAGCTATGCGGCGACGCATGGGTTCGAGATGACGCTGGCATTGAACGGACATGATTCCCTAATCACGCGCAGCCGCAATAAAATTGTCGCGACGTTCCTCGATATGCCGCAAGCAACTCATTTGATGTTCATCGATGCCGATATCGGTTTTAATCCGGAATATGTCGGCCGCATGCTGCAATTCGATCAAGAGGTTGTGGCAGGTATGTACCCAATCAAGAATATCGATTGGCCCCTGGTGCGTCAGCGCATGACACCGCAAACGTCGGAATCGACGCTGCCGGAGATCGGGCTTAATTTCGTAGGCCTGCCTTTAACAGGAGCGGAGCGCGAAGAGCGCGACGGTTTCGTCACTGGCACCTATGCCGGCACTGGTTT
>DASYJQ010000100.1:0-11263 GCA_035996265.1 Saccharimonadales bacterium (SeqCode) | reverse complement strand
AGGTTTTCGCCTTGCCACCAATCGCCGGCATATTCGAGATGTGGCACTGCCTTTACTTCGCTAACAGTCTCGGCTTCTATCTTGCCGGAAAGGTAATCGCTCACCAATCGGGGCGTAGGATCTAAATGTATAGGTAAGGTGGTTGCTGGAGAATTAGAAGTAGGCGTGACTATGCCCACCGGCAGTGCTGCGGGCTCATCATCAACACCTTGGTTAAGCCCGCGTGCTTCTAACAGTTTTAGCCATGCATCATCGTCAACAACTTCACCCCAAGGTGAAGGGTCGGAACCGTTAATGTTAGGGTCGAGAGCGGGGCTATGTGACATTGGTGTTTGTGTAAGAGATTACTTATAAAACATTAGCATATTGTTGATATAATTGCAATTATAGGCTTCAAAGATATTGCGTTTGTTCGGCATGCGCCAGTGTAGCAACCTGCGCAGGAAAAAGTACCTACCGCTGACAGATGCTTTTTCCCTGGCGGGTCGTAACTGAACAGATGTGGAACTACTTTGCTTCTGGTGGTTTTGAAATAAACCTAGGGTTACCATGCTGATCCTGTTGACCAGGAACGACCTCAGCCACCCCTCTCCCTACGAGCGAGTCCCAGACGTGCCTAGCAGGGCTGTCGCCCGCTGGGCTTGGACTTAGACCTGCTGGGTCGGATTGCACCCGGCGACCTGCGTCATGGGCGGCGGCTATGACGCCAAGGTATGTCGCAACACCCAAACGTCGACCTTGGGCTTCTTCTTCTATTCTCACATCCCGTATCCAGGTCGTGCCACTGGGCAACTGCTTCAGGTTGAGCGCACCCACTAGTTGCCCATCGGCTATAATGCCAATCCGCTGCTCATTAGCGTGAGCCCTGTCTCGAGGGCTTAGAGACGCAGAGCCTAATGTTACATCTGGCACTCGATTTTCGGGGTCGGCAGCGAGAAACACAGGGTGCTCGCGAAGCTGCGCCGTGTCGAGTGGCACTTCATCGCTAATTCTAACTTCAGCGACTGGCGCCGCAGCTGCGGGCGGAATATTATTTGGACTTATTTGTTCTAGACTCATACGCTTTTGTTTTATTTGAATATATAAAAAATAATAGCACAAATTTGCTATTATTTCAATATGATTATGATTGGCGGGCCCGACCGGTTTCGAACCGGCGATCTCCTCCGTGACAGGGAGGCGTGATAGACCACTTCACTACGAGCCCAGAAACATATTTGTCCCAAGTAACAGGGGTAATCATATCAGGGTACGGTACAAAAAGCAACTACAAACGCCGGTTACGAACCGATGAAATCGTGGGGCTTTTCCTTTAGCTTGATAGGATCGACATAGGTGCTGATGTTCTTAAACTGGAAGAATATGTGCGAGGCGCGCACTGAGCTGCCGTCAACTTCCCTGACTTTTACGATCTCAAGCCCTTGAGGTGTTTCGATAATATTAGATATTTGCCCGACTTGCGTCAGTTTAAACAGGCCGTCGACGACCTGCGGTGAAAGGTCGCGGTTATTTTTATCGATAGCCACTCCATAATCTCCGCCTGCATCTTTTGTACTCGGATCATCGGACGCCGCTTTAGCAATCGCTGCAAAATCACCCCCGTTAGTGAGCTGGATGAGTACATTTTGTGCACGGGTGTGCGTGGCGATATCCATAGTAGATACTACCTTCTGGGCAAGTATTTGAGACTTCAATTCACGTTTAAAATCATCGAGTGACCAACCCCAAAACTCGTGAAGGACATCCTGAAATACTTGATCGCTACTGCCGAGGCGGTTCTGGTTGCGCAATAGGGCAATTTCGTCCCGAAGCTCTTGGTCGGAGACGCTTATTTTGTGCTGGTCGGCTAGCTGCTTGACATAGGCTTGGTCCACAACCTGCTTGATAGCTACTTTACGGAAGGCATTGAGCTGTTGTTTGCCGGATACGCTGGTAAAGTCCACCTTTTGCTGAGTTTGATAATAATGAATGTAATGACGTAGTTCAAACAAGTAGTTCTCGTATGAGACCCAGTGCGAACCAGCTTTAGCCACCGGGAAAGGTATGACCTGCGTAACGCGATAAATAAATGTCGACGTCGAATCAAACTTATACAGCGACAATACGCAGTAAGCAAAAAATCCGACTACAAGCACAACGAAAATGCCAGTGGATATAGCAACAATACGATGCAAAGAGTGCTGCAAGGGGTAAATGTACTTACGAGCACTGCTAAGTACTTCCTCGCGGTGCTCAGCAACGGTCTCGTTAGTAATGCGTGGCAAATTATGGATCGCTTCTTCTAGCGACTTCTCGGGTTCCGCCTTACGGTACGGGCGTTTGGATAGTAGTTTCTTGAGTTTATGCTTCATCTTGTTCGGCAAGTGCCATATCGGGCATTTGTGTCGGCGCCTGCTTAGTGGAAATCCCCTGTTGTTTCAGGACTTCCAGCAGCTTTTTTTGAATCGCAGCTGGATGGTGTATATCGTGTATCACCAGGTCCCCCACAAAGGTCTGCATCATAATTGTACCAAACCCTAGCAATGTTTCCTGCAAGCCGGACACTTGATAGTTAACCATTTGAATTTGACTGAGGCCCATATCGATGACACTCCGGTGAAATAACCCCTTCTGAGTGATTTGAATGAGGCGCTGGTCGGTCACGATAAACACGCTAAAATGCCAAGCGATCCATGAGGGCAGGAATACCAGACAGCCCAGCACCAAGCCTGCACCCAGACCGATGAAGTACGTAGAGTATTGCAGCGTTATAAGCGCGGGTATGGTACCGAGCAGGATAGCCAGCATGCCAAAGATCAGGCCTTTGCGCATGACGACCGGGTGCTTACGGAATACAAACAGTACTTCTTCGTCATCGAATTGATCTTCAAAGTACTTTTCTGACATAAGCGTATTGTAGCATCTACCGGACTGCTACGGGGATAGCCTCTATCTTTTGACGAAGTGCTTCCAGTAACTGCGGGAGATCGTTATCTGTAGTGACCTTGAAGTCGGCAGCAATATCTTGACGAGCCACCGCCCGCTTAGCTACTTGGTTATCAAGCAGGCCAAGGACAATATCGGTATCATGGCGTCCGCGCTGCTTAATGCGGGTTTCAAGGGTTTGCCGAGGAAGGTCAATCTCTATCACAAACACCGGCACATTCTCGCGTTCAGCTACCTTCCAGTAGCTGTCGGCATGCATATAGTAGTGGCTGATGTCGTTATCAAAAACTACGAAGTGGTTAGGCGTCTCGGTCATTATTTTGCGCCATACGTCGGCAACGACCGATTTTAGTTCTACGCCGGCGGCTGAATTGTCCTTGGGGTGGTCCATAAGCTTCCGGACTTCATCATTACAAGTATACGTCGCGCCGAACTGGTCAACGATAGCTTTACGGATAGTAGTCTTGCCGCTACCGGAACTCGCTAAAAAGAACACCGCTAGCGACGGCTTGGGCGTTGCCAGATTCGGCCGCGTAGCGAAATACGCGTCAACTAATGACCGGTGAGTAGATTGAGCAGGATTCATGATTGCAAATTGGTGCCCCCACCACGATTCGAACGTGGAGCATCTCCTTAGGACGGAGTTATTTTATCCATTGAACTATGGGGGCGAGTGAGGAAAAAGAAATTTATGTTCACATAAAATTTCTTTTTCCGAACGAGCCCTTATCTGCGAAGCAGATGGGGGCGTCGTCGCATGGAATAGAAACGCTAAAGAACTACTTCTTCCGAGGCTGCGTAAACTTCTCGTGAACTGCTTCATACTCGAACAGTTCACTTTCACTAAACCAGTGGGCGATCTCTTTCTTAGCTTCATCCGGTTCAGCCGAGGCGTGGATGATATTCGCGACACCGCGGTCAATACTGGCTGCCGCGCCGTAGGTAACGTGGGCAAAATCGCCACGGATCGTGCCGGGCTGAGCGCTTTTCGGCTCAGTGGAACCGACCATCTTGCGGACGAACTCGACCGCCTCAATGCCTTCAAGCACCATGGCGAACACCGGACCTTCTTGCATAGCGGCAAGCTGATCTTCAAAAATCTTATCGCCCTTACGGGTTTTAAGCGTACCGATGCCTTCGTAATGCTCAAAAAAGTGGTCGTAATCAGGACGTAGCATCTTTGCGCCAACAACTTTAAGGCCGGCCCGTTCAAAACGGGTTAAAATTTCGCCGACTATCCCGCGTTGCACGGCATCTGGCTTGAAAACAATGAGTGTTCGTTCCATGTTTAAAAATGTTCCTTGTTTAAATCTACACCGCCATTGTAACAGATGTAGGCTCGCTTTTGCACTGTTTGCAGTACAATGTGATTATGCTATTTGCAAAAGCCAAGACCGACTTTCTGGAATACTTGGAGGTTGAACAAAACCGCTCCCAAAAAACAATCGCCAATTACGACCACTATTTGACACGACTTATCGACTTTGCCGGTGATGACCTGAAAATAGACGAGATTGACGCCGAGCTGGTACGCAAATGGCGCTTATGGCTGGCGCGCCTGGGTACGAACGTATCTGACGAACTGCAAAAAGTAACGCAAAACTACCACCTCATTGCCCTGCGCGGCTTCTTACGATTTTGCGCCAAACGCAATATCCCGGCCTTGGCCGTAGATAAAATTGAATTGGCCAAAGTGCCGGGCCGCAATAAAGTCACCTTCTTAAATGAAGACGAATTGGCCAGATTATTCAACGAACCGGACACGAGTACGATTAATGGCTTGCGCGACCGGGCAATTTTGGAACTATTGTTCTCCAGCGGCTTGCGCGTTTCGGAACTTGTCGGACTGGATCGTGACCACATTAACCTCAAACGCCGCGAATTTATGGTACGCGGCAAAGGCCAGAAAGATCGTCCGATATTCATCAGCCTGGCGGCGGCAGAATGCATCACCCGTTACCTGGATAAACGTGACGACAACACCCGGCCGCTATTCATACGATATAACGGCACGAAGGCAGTTGACTTAACGGGCAATTTCCACCGGCTCACTGCTCGTAGCATACAACGCCTGGTGGCCCGCTATGCACTGCTGGCGGGCATAACGAAACACGTCAGTCCGCACACCTTGCGGCACTCATTCGCTACTGACCTGCTGATGAACGGCGCCGACCTGCGCAGCGTGCAGGCCATGCTGGGCCATAGCAACATTTCCACGACGCAGATATACACGCATGTTACCGATCCGCACCTCAAGGCGATTCACGAACGCTTCCACGGCAAGTCAGCCAGCTAACTCCTCTACTGACAGAGGGGGTTGACCGGCGTGGTGATGCTGGTTAGACCGCTGACCGCGCTGGCGGCATAACTTTGGAAATAACCGTCCATAGTCACGAAGCGCTTACAAATGGCGTCGGTACTTTCGATGGCGTAATCGGATAGCTGGTTGCTGCTGCTTGGCGTTAGGGGGATGTGCACCTGTACGCGGCGCAGCACATCCTGCGCCTTACCAGTGGCGTCAATAACGGCCTGGGCGTTTGTTAATGACAACGGATTAGCACTAGCATCCGTGGCAGACACGACTAGCGTAACGTCCTTATATATAGAGGTTATGCGCATATAGTACTGGTTAGCGCTCAAGCCGGTAACGCTCATCGTACAGCCAGATGCCGTGCAGGCCATAGCCTTGCGGTTGTTGGGGTTATTGCTACTAGCCGGTGCAGTTACTGGGTACGGAATACTACTGCCACCGCCGGCACTGATAGGCACAAGGAACGACGTCATAGTTTGATCTTGTAAGCCGCTCATCGTCAAAGGCCCGCTAGTTGGCACAAGGTCGAAGCGCACAACCCCATACCCGCAGCCAGAACTTGTCCACGCACCAGTGGTCGAAAATATCGAAGCAGTTGTAGTCGGGCAGCCAGCAGCAGGGTTGGCAGTACCATCTTTAGATAAAATTGACAGCTTAACGGTTGAAAAATTGACACCTGACGACGAGACCAACGGGATAATCGTACTGCTGGTACCAACGTCGTTATAGAGCAAATTCTTAGGTGCTGGATCGACCATTAAACAGGTGTAAGATACGTTATTGGGCGTATCCAGACTGGGGACAAGCGAACCATAGAAGGCGGCCGTGGCGCCCGAACCATTAGTACAGTCGGCTTTAGGTGGTATGACAGCTCCGCTGTTGATTGCGGCCTTAATGAGATTACGAGCATCATTGATACCGCTCTCTGCTGCGTAAAATGCTTGAGTGCTCAATTGGCGGTCAACGGCTTGGCGTTGGTTACGGCGGGAGATTTGGGCAAACCCGAGTACGATCAGGCTAATTACAACCATCAAGAGCATCGTGACCAAAATGGACACCATTCCCCGTTCCTTCCATTGTCGCTGCTGTATAGTGCTCATACTTATCCCTTATTTTACTCTACTTATTACTACGGTGCTAAGGTCAGAAACGGCACAGAACTGACGGCCGGCAATGCCCTTGCATGAAGCGTTTGCCGCAGTCGGGTTACTAAGCAGGTCGTCATCACCGTACACGATGCGCACCTGAATCTGGTATAAATTGGGGCCAACGTTTTTAACAACCATGTTGGCAAGACGCGTGTTCGGGGAAAGCAGTTCACGGCCGGTTACCGCGCCGCTCATTAGTTGGCCTGTCGGCGATGAACAGGCCGACACAGTACGCGAAATTAAGGCGTGGTTGGTCTCGTTAGTGCCGGGCGTGCTGTCAACCAGCTTGTAGCCGGGGCGGTAACTGTACTCCTGGTTATTGATACAAAAATCATATGACGAACCGGCGCTAACAACAGCCGGCGTATCAGTTACTTTGCCGCCGCTGAACTGAATAGACTGCGAAACGGTATCGATAATAGATCGGGCTGTTGCCTGGACG
The DNA here is from genome assembly GCA_035996265.1 of Saccharimonadales bacterium (SeqCode). GTDB lineage: Bacteria > Patescibacteriota > Saccharimonadia > Saccharimonadales > UBA4665 > PMNU01. The sequence goes on along the minus strand of DASYJQ010000100.1, from coordinate 4,437 downwards.
TTGGTCTCGGTAACGCCCTTGTAATACACTCGGCTAATTTGGATGATTGATGCGGTAACCACCACGAGTACCAACGAAAATACGGCCAGCGCAATCAATAGCTCCACAATAGTGAAACCGTTCGATCCGGAGCGTATATGTATGCGCGGCATGCTATTTGTACACCCGATAATCTATTTGTAATTGCTCAACGGTCGTACCGCTCAAGTTATTCCATGTATTGCTGACGGTGAAGTCGTTACCGGTACGGCTAATCGACAGGTTGAACTTCGGCTCGGCAGCGGTCGTTATGCCGGCAGTATTCAAGGTACAGTTGCCGCTGGCCGGTGTTGCCACGGTCAGCGTGCCGCCGGTGGCATATATGCAAAACGGCGTTGTGCTGCTAAAAATAGTGGCCGCCGTGGCCGAGTTAGCAATGGCGCCCTTCAACTGCTCAACTTGTGATTCGGCCAGCTTGAGCGCATTGCTTCGTTCCTGGGCCGTCCGGGTAGCGAGAAGACTCTTATTAGTCGTTACATATGCTCCGCCTAAAATGAGACTGATGACCGTTATAGAGATAAGTACTTCGACGATGGTGTCGCCGCGCTGATTTTTAAGATATCGGTTGAGACGCTGCATTAACATACCTTACCGCTCTTTATTGCTAAGTTTACCGCTAACTGACGCCCATTACTACCGATAGTTATGAGTCCGGATTGGTCGGTGCCGCCGCTGGCGAAGCACAAGTATACGCCCATGGTAGCGCTCGGTGTTAATGTGGAGAGTTTACTGTTAATAATATCGACGCCGGACGTCTTGTCCATGCCCAGTTTGCTTTTGACGTTATTGTCGTCGATCGCCAAAAGACTTACTTCCTGAGCGCCGGAGAGCAGCGCCCCGTTGGTAGCGCTAAATTGCGCCAAGCCGTTAGCGAAAACGACGATGCCGATATCTTTATCGCCGGCGCCGTTGTTATAGTACATGCGGGCGGTTGTCAGCCCGTTCTGGAGCGTATCGGTCGTTGAAGAATCAGGTAATGTGGTCTCGGCGCTGGAAGGTGCAATGACCTTGGGCTTAGCTTCGCTGAGCGACGACGATTCGCTGGCACCGGCCCCACCCTTTTGCAGGCCGGCAATACTGTAGACATTGAACTGCTCCGGGCTGGCATTGCCAACCTGGAATTGCATGGCTTTACCAATAAACACGCAGCCGGCGTTCGCCCCTTGGGCTGTGCCCGCCGCTTTAGTAAGCGCTACGGTACCGCCTGCACCGTTACACTGAATATTACCCAGGTTTGGGTAAAAGCCGACAGATACTTCATTGACGACCTGTTGGATCTGTGACTGAATTTGGCGGATAGATTGGTCGAAAGCCGTTTGATTCTCTTTGCCGGATATCATGGCGGCGGCGCTAACAAACAATAGCCCTGTTACGGCCAGGACGATCATGACTTCGATAATAGTAAATCCCGGTACCGGTGCCTTTAATGAACGCTGCATGACTTTGCGTGCAACAGGATACTGGCCAGGAGTTCGTAGGCCACCCAACATAGCCTCAGTATAGCATAAGCAAGACGTCTACGAGGGGGATTTTTAGGCTGATAGTAAGTTCATATACCAGTCGATGATGCCGCTGCCGGACAACTGCACAACGATGATGCCGACGATAAGTAACGGGCCGAACGGCAGGTGACTTTTTCGCCCTGCCTTACCTTGGATAACTAGCGGCAAAGCGATGACCGTACCGACTATTGAGGCTACTAACAGCACCATTAACCCCTTAAGCGCACCACCCGCAAGTAAACCGAGTATAATACCGAGCTTTACATCCCCGAACCCGATCCACTTCCCCTTTGAAAAATAATGCAGCCCGAAAAACGTTCCGCTAATAATCAATACGCCGATGCCCGGACCAGCCAGTTCATGCCACGACTGGTTAAAGAGCAGCCAATCGCCGGCAACCTGTAATAATGCCAGGCAAATCAGCGGAAAAACGATGACATCCGGCAGTAAAAACCATTTCATGTCGTAGACTGCCAGCGCCAGAAAGCCTACCAAAAAGATAAGCCAAAAGCCAAAATCAAACAGCGCGCGGCCGGTAAGCGGAGCCGGCCACAGCAAGTAGGAAATAACAAATAGTAACGGTAGCGCCAGCTCGACAATCGGACTGTCGGGTATCGGCTTTTTACAATACCGGCATTTGCCGCGCAGATACAGCCAGCTGAGCACCGGTATCAAATCCTTGGGCGCCAGTTGATGGTGGCACTGCAAGCACTCGGAGCGCTCACTGACCCAGTTGCGGCCGGCGTGGAGCCGCCAGACTAAGGCGTTAATGAAGCTACCGAAAATTAGGCCGAAACAGACAAGCAGTAGCACGATCATGTACGTATCGTACCATAAAAAACAAGACGGACCATTACGGTCCGTCTTGTCGTTCTTTGAGAAGAACTGTTTACTGTAGTGTCGTGCCTATTAGGAAGCGCGGCACTGCTTCACTGCATTTTCGAGCGTGTAGATGACGACCACGCTGCGGGCACTTGCACCAACGTTTGTCGCAAGACCACTACCTGAACAGACGGCGCCTGTCACAACGACGAGTGTGTCCGTACTTGTTGCGTTGGCTGCAGTAGAGTAACCCGAACCTGCTGCCAATGTCACATTACCGACTACACTGGCGTCGTAGTAGCCCAGGTTAACCGGAACAGTATTTACACCACTGGATGCGCCAATATTAATCAGACTGGCGGTACCGCCGCTGACAGCGGTTGGCAGCGCCCCGTTGTTGTTAGCGACATATTCGCTGACAGAACTTAGAATGTTGCCGGCGTCTTCACGGCGCTGGGTGTTACGGGCGTTACGTTGCAGGGCCGGGACGGCAAGGAAGACAACGAGCAGGATCAAGCCAGCAATGGCCAGCACGATCATGACTTCGATGATGGTGAAGCCTTCTTGTAGCTTACGTTTACGGATATTTGACAGCATGTGTAGGTGCCCCCTTTAAATTTTAATGCTTATGCTTAAATGTTAATTCTTTGTAAGCGGAATTGCAAGCAATTCGTAGGCCTACTGGCCGCCCTGAATGAAGGACTGCCCTGCCAGACCGTAGATCGGTAACAGTACTGCGGCGACGATAATAAAGGCCATAACGCCAAGCAGCACCATAAGCACCGGTTCGATAATCGTGGAGATGGATTTAACTTGGTCGTCGACTTCTTTTTCGTAATATTCGGCCGTTTTGCTCATCATCTGCTCCATGGAACCAGACTGCTCGCCGATACGTAACATGTTCGGCACTAGTTCTAGAAAGTTCTGGTCGTGCGTCAAGGATTCGGCCAGCGACTTACCGCCGCGTACCTTGTCGATGGCTTTGTCGATGGAACCTTTAATATGGACGTTGTCTACTGCCTCGCCGGTAATTTCCAGCATTTGGATAAGCGGCACGCCACTGGCGATCAGGGTGGTACCGGTACGCGAGAAACGCGCCATGTACATTTTCATAAACAGCGGCCCAATTGGCCAGATGACCATTTTCAGACGGTCGATGAAGCGCCGGCCGCCAAAGGTACGCGCCCAGCGCGTCGTAAAGAAAACTCCCAGGCCGGCGATAATCAGCACCAGCCACCAAAATTTCGTTATGAAGTGCGATACGCCCAGCAATACCCTGGTAAGCAACGGCAGGTGGGCGCCCGGGATGCCATCGTACAGTATTTGCACCTGTGGCAGCACTTTGACGATCATAAAGCCGACTACCCCGCCCATTACCAGGATGACGATAATCGGGTAGATCATGGCGCCGCGCACCTTGCTGATAAGGTCGGCGTCTTTTTCCTGCTGGATAGCCAGGCGCTCCAAGGCTTTATCGAGCGTACCTGAAGCTTCACCGGCAGCCACCAGGCTGATGTAGACCCGGTTGAAGACCTGCGGGTGCTTGGCCATCGACGCCGACAATGTCGAGCCGGCTTCAACGTCAGAAATAACCTTGCTGACAACAATCTTGAGCGGCTTGCTCTGCGTTTGGCTGTTTACCGTACGCAGCGACTGCACTAACGGCAACCCGGCGTTAATGAGGGTGCTCAGCTGGCGCGAGAAAATAACCTTATCTTTAGTGCGGACGCGGGTGAAGTGGCTACGGAAGCCGGTGGCGCTCTTTTCAGCCAGCTTGATATCTATGGGGACAAGCCCTTCTTTACGAATGAGCTTACTGGCCGATTGTTCGTCTTCGGCTTGTACCTCGGCTTTTACATACTGGCCGGTGCTGGGGTCGCGCGCTGTGTAACGGAATGAAAGCATGTGATCCTTATCCTCGCATTAACCTGTCGAGTTCTTCGATGTCCACCGCTACGGAACGGGCGTCGTCGTAGCTGATAGTACCGTTGTGAACCATATTGACCAGTGTTTTGTCCATCGACTGCATACCAAACTCTGAGCCGGTCTGGATGACGGCCTCAAGCTGGTGGGT
>DASYJQ010000099.1:0-12667 GCA_035996265.1 Saccharimonadales bacterium (SeqCode) | reverse complement strand
ATATAAACGGCAGTTTTTTGCGCAAACCCGTAAACAAGAAGCCACGGAAGAGCGTCTCTTCGGCTAACGGCGGCAGCACTACTAAACTAATAAATGTGATGACCATGTCCGTGGTACTGGCGACATGGTCAAAACCAAGCTCCTGTTTCTGGTTGACGTCGATGTTAAAGATCGCTTTGGCCAGCACGGATGCCACGATGAGCAATATGAAATACACAATGAATCCCAGGATGGCCATACCGGCGTCCTTTAGGGTTGGCGCACGATGATAGCCGACAGCTCTCAGGTTGGTCTTGCGGTGCCTCAGGAATAAAATAATAGTCCCGATGAGCAGCCCCTCAGCCAATACTACAAAAATAAACTGACCGACTACCGATGATAGCCACGCCGTCGACTGATCAGCGTCCTTGCCCAACGCCCCGGCAATGGCATAGGCAATCATACCCGCCAACAAAAACCCGGCCGTAAAGGCCAGGACGCTAATAATGAGCGCGGCGGTCGGCCCCCACTTGGCTTCTTGAGCAGCATGGGTTGTTGATATCTGGACGGCAGTATCTGGAACCGGTGTTTTAGAAGAATCTTTTGACATCAACGATAGTAATAACAACGATTAGCAACAACAGGAACACGAAGCTGGCGCCGACGATACGCTCTTCCATGTCCTTAGACAATTTTTTACCGAATGCTCGTGACAAAAGCAAGACGTAAAAACGGCCGCCGTCCAAGGCCGGTATGGGCAAGACGTTCATAATGGCCAGCGACAGCGAAATAATACCGATGATCAGCATCACATATTGAATGCCGAGGGCACTGCCCTGTTTGAGCACGGCGTAAATGCCGACCGGCCCGGATACCTGTTCGCTGGCTTTGGTGCCGTCGCCGTGGAATAACGCCGTCAACGCCGTCCCAATGCCGACAAATGTGGCTTTGGTGATTTGTCCGATAAGCCCCACCGCCTGTATTGGCGCCGACCAGGTGGCGCGGGTCATGGTCAGGTCAGCCGGGGAAATGCCTAGGTACGCCTTGCCTTTGGCCTGCTTGTCGGTACGCAGTTGTACGTTGGCGACTTGGCGCTTGCCTTCACGTTCGTACGTTACCTTAACTGCCGAACCGGCGTTCTGCTTGGTGGTTATCGGCAGCTGGTTGGCTGATTTTATATCAGCCGTGGCCTTAGGGCCTTGTATGGATATCAATTTATCGTTGTTCTTTAGTCCGCCCTTGTCGGCTGGCGAACCGGGCTGCACATAGCCGACAAACACCGCGCTGTTGATGACTTTAGTGTCGCTATGGACGGTATACTGATTTTGGATAAGCTGCGGCATGCCGATCCAGGCCAGGCCGGTAAAGATGATAAATGCAATTAACAAGTTGGTGGCTACGCCAGCCAGCATGATTTTAGTTTTGGTCTTGAACGGAGCGGCACCGAAGCTGCCAGGCTCGTCAGCAGCGTCGTTTTCACCCTTTAGCTTCACAAAACCGCCGATGGGCAGCCAGTTCAAGCTAAAGATAAAACCTTTTTTGGTTTTGCGTTTCCACGCCCGCGGCGGGAACCCAATACCAAACTCTTCTACAACTACGCCATTGCGCCGGGCGGCAAGAAAATGTCCGAATTCGTGGAGCACTACCAGGCCCACAAACATAATCATCCCCAATATCAGTAACAATAGCGCCATAATCCCCCTTATGTCCCGAAGCGCCGCGAACGACGGTTGAACTCTTTAATAATATCGGTCACATCCTGTTTTGTCATGTCCGGCCAGTATTTGTCGATAAACATAAACTCACTATAGGCTATGCGCCACAGCATAAAATTGCTCAACCGGTGTTCGCCGGATGTCCGAATAACCATATCAACAGGCGGCACGTCGGGCGCGTACATACGGGCGGTCATCGCTTCTTCGGTGATATCTTCAGGCCGCAGACCGTCCTGTATACAGCGTTTGGTGGCGTCGATAATTTCCTGCTGGCCGCCATAGTTAAAACATACGGCGAGCGTGCCGTTGTCAAAGTGTTTAGTGGCCTCTTCGGCTTTTTCGATAGCCTTGAGCACTTTGCCGTTTAGACCGTCAGTGCGGCCCAAGAAGCGAACCTTTACGCGATCTTTGATTAATTCTTTAAGGTCGGACGTCACTGCCCGGACTACCAGGTGCATCAAGCTGGATACTTCTTTGCCGTCACGCTGCCAGTTCTCGTTTGAAAAAGCATAGACGCTCACGAACGGCACGCCTTGATCAAAGGCCGCCCGTAAGACTTCCTTAAGCGCAGTGTATCCGGCCAGGTGCCCGTCGAACTCTGGCAGACTGTGGCTGCGAGCCCAGCGGCGGTTGCCGTCTAAGATAAACCCCAAGTGTTGAGGTACGGTGGCAGTATCGCTCTCCATTGCATTCATTGTAACAGGGCGACCTCTCCCTACAACGTCATAATTTCAGTTTCTTTGGCCTTAGCCGCAGCTTCGATATCAGATTTTGCCTTGTTCATGGCGTCGTCGACTTGTTTTTCGAGACGCTTAGCGTCGTCTTCGCCGACCAGCTTGTCTTTCTTAGCCTTGGCGATGGCATCAAGCGCGTCGTGGCGCAGGTTGCGCATAATAACCATACTGTCTTCCATCTTGCCGCCAACTACTTTGACGTATTCGCGGCGGCGCTCTTCGGTTAATGCTGGGATCGGTACGCGTACGACACGGCCGTCGTCACTCGGGTTCAGGCCAAGTGACGGATTGTCGCGGATGGCGCTGGCAATAGCCTGAATGTTAGACGGGTCAAAGGGTGTGATCTGGATTAATTGGGCTTCGGGCGCAGTAACGTTCGCCACCTGGTTTAAAGGCATCGGTGCGCCGTAGGCGGTCACCATAACGCCATCAAGCATACTGGCGGCAGCGCGGCCGGTGCGTACTTTTTTGATTTCTTCACTAAAGCGTGTGGCCGTACCGCTAAATTTAGCGTGTGCCTCGCTGACGATTTGATTTGGATTCACGTGGGGTTCCCTGTTTAGCTGTTGGTATTATATAGCAAATAACAAAAGACCGCCCTTCGCGGACGGTCTTTTACTGCTGTTACTAACTACTCGGCAACTTCGCCAAGCGCCATGCGGTTAAAACGGCGAACAACGATGTTCTCGCCTAACTTGGCAATGTGTTCTTTAAGATAATCGCCGACGGTTTGGTCGGGATTTTTAACGAATGGCTGCTGCAGGAGGCAGCGCTCGGCAAAATGCTTCTTGAGCATGCCTTCGACGATCTTTTCGATCATAGCGGTCGGCTTGCCTTCGGCCTGAGCTTTGTCGGTAAATTCGACTTTAGCGGCTTCGCGGGCAGCCAGAGGGATAGCCTCTTCGCTGACAAATTCCGGGTTGGAGGCAGCAATGTGCATTGCCAGGTCTTTGACCAGATTGGTAAAGAGTTCGTTGCGGGCGACAAAGTCGGTTTCGCAGTTTACCTCAACGAGGACGCCGATGCGGCCGTCGTGCAGGTAACTGCCGATAACACCGGCGCGAGCTTCACGCTCGCCGCGCTTTTCGGCCTTGGTCAGACCCTTTTTGCGCATTTCGGTCAGTGCTTTGTCGAAATCGCCGTTGTTCTCGTCAAGCGCCTTCTTGGCGTCGGTCATGCCGACACCGGTTAATTCGCGGAGATGTTTAATTTCTTCGATGTTTACAGCCATAATCTGGTCCTTCCCTCTGTTTATTTCTTGTCTTCTTCGGTTTTTTCAACTTTTTCGTCTTTGTCTGGAGCGTTTTTGGCGTGTTTGGCTTTGCCGGCGTCGATTGCCTGCTTGATGTAGTCAGCGATCAACTGGATGGTCTTGATAGCGTCGTCGTTGCAAGGAATTGGGTAATCTACCAGGCTAGGATCAGCGTTGGTGTCGACTAAGGCGACGATGGGCAGACCGAGCTTAGTGGCTTCTTTGATAGCGTTCGAGTCGCTGACGACGTCGAAAACGAATACGGCGCCGGGTTTCGGGTTAAGATTCTTGATGCCGCCGTATAGGACGTTCAAAGCGACAATTTCTTCCTGGAAGCGCTGGACTTCAAGTTTGCTGTACTTGCCAGCGAGTTCGCCGGAAGCCATTTTTTCTTCGAGGTCTTTGAGGCGCTTAATACGGCCGGAAATAGTCGGCCAGTTGGTCAGCATACCGCCGAGCCAACGTTCAGTAACGAAGGGCATATTAACGTCTTCGGCGAGCTGCTTGACGATGTCCTGGGCTTGGCGCTTGGTAGCTACCAACAGGACTTGCTTGCCTTCACCAGTAGTCTCGGCAATAAAGTCGAGCGCCTTTTCCAGACCTATAACGGTCTTGGTCAGGTCGATGATGTGGCTGCCAGCGCGCTTGCTGTGGATGTACTGGGCCATCTTAGGGTGCCAACGGCTGGTCTTGTGGCCAAAGTGCGCGCCGGCTTCTAATAGTTTTTTAATGTCTACATCAATTGTAGCCATGATTGTTCCTTTCTCTTCGGACGGGTGCCTCGCAGTGCCTGCACGGCTGACTGTAAGGAGGATTGGTTCCCGGCCTGTTTAATAATTAACTCTTATATTCTATCAGATTGTGCTCTCTGTTGCAATGGCTCCGACGGCCAGCGGCAAGGCGAAGTACTCGGCGAAGGCTTCGCTGGCCAGGCCGTAGGCTTCGGCTTCTGTGCCGAACCCGATAATTTCACCGCTGGCGGCATCTAGCTCCCGGTAGGTTGCCTCGCCTGTTTCAATATCGAGTATGGCGTGGCGTGTGGTGCCGTCTTGAATAATTTCGATTTCGATGCCGGTATCCTCGGCGTTGCGGAGGGCTTCGCTTTGGTCGTGTTCCGGCAGCTCCGGGTCACGACGGCGGTATGGCGATGGCGTGCCATTCCATATAGAAACGACCGCCGTTGTTCGGGGGTCGTTAGGTCCGGGGTGTATTGGTCCGAAACGCCGAATGCGGCTCCAGGTACCCGGACCCATCCCTGAGCTGTACAAGCCCACCTGTTGCCGTTCGCCGCGCGACGTTACGGGGATGCTGTCCAAAGAGCCCCGATCTATAACGCCGATTACGCCGCGCAGCGCTTTTAGTTCCGAATTTCCAAGAAAATGAGGAGCCTGCGTTTGTCGTAGCAGCGGCTCCTCAAGTGTTGTCATTAGCGTTTACTTAAGCACGATCAGTTGCTAATGCGCAATTAAAATGGTGTCAATAATTAGACGCCGGTCGTCGCTCCAGCGGGCGATATCGCCCGCGCTTCAAAGCGCGCGGCAAGCACCGGGTTAAGCTCGGCATCGCGGACGCATTCTGTCAGATACTCCAGAGTGTGGCCGGCAGTTGCTTCCATAGCCTCAACACGCTCCCTTGCGGCAGGCAGCGCGCCTTCATCTACGATTCTATACTCACCATATACGCCACGCATCGCCTGGCGCGGATCAAATATTTCGCCCCCCAAAGGCACATGGCGTGGGTTTGGCCCGTCGCCATTGAACTCGAAATGGACGGAGACCGAATTCGTGTGCAACAGCGCGCCATAAGGTGTGGGTGCAGCGTCGGCGGCCGGGGCGCCCCATAAACTGACCGTCGCCTTCGCGGTGCCCAAACCCAATTCAGGGTCTTCATATGCACCCAAATTTATTTCGACGCCCGCCGGCTTCTTCAAAGCATCTTCGTGCGCTCGTTGGGCGTGGTAATCATATTGATCCGGCCGGATCAATACCTCATCCGGGGCGACAGCCATGACGAAATCGCGGAACTCATTCACCACTCCCGTAGCCCTCGCGTTGACCTCATTGGCCGCTGCTTCGGTACGCCGATTACGCGCCTGGCGTTCAACGACTTCTTTACGGCGTACGGCTTCTGTCTGCCCCTCTTCTGTAATACGTTGCCGTAACAGTTCCTTATCCATCTCTGTAACCCCTCTTATATGTACGCCTATATAATCACCAGTTTCAGTTAAATGCAAATAACTCCGTAACTCCTTTGACATTTATCTGAAAAACAGATAGAATACTGGAGATTATGAAGAAAGACATTCACCCAACTAGCTACCGCCCGGTCGTATTCGAAGATCTAAACAATGGTTTTAGGTTTTTGACTCGCTCTACCGTGGAAACCGCCGAAACCACCAAGTGGGACGACGGCAAAGAATACCCAATCGTTAAGGTCCACATCACCAGTACCTCTCACCCGTTCTTTACCGGTGAAGAGCGTATCGTTGACATCGAAGGCCGCGTCGACAAGTTCAAGGCCCGTGCCGAAGCTGCCGAAAAGGCCCGCGAACAGCGCATGCACGCCGCTAAAAAGCAGCAAGCCCGCAAAGTCGCTAAGGCTGAAAAGACCGAAGCCAAGAACACCCCCGCTACTAAGGCCTAGCTACTACGCTTCATAACCGCCTGGATCATCTGTTTCCGGGCGGTTTTTGTATGATGGTGCAAAGCTATATATACTACTAGAGAAATATGGAACAAAAAGTAACCCAACTACGAGCAGAATTAGCCGAACTTACCGAGCGATTGAACGACCCGTCGATTTTTAGTTCTAAAGAATATCCGAAGCTGGCCAAGCGCCGGACTATCCTGGAATCGACTGTTTCCCTGTATGACGCCCGGGTGCTGCTCAAAAAAAGCAAAGCCGAAGCCGAAGAGCTGACCACTAGCGGTGATGCCGACATGGCCGAGCTGGCTAAGAGCGAGCTGGAAGAGCTGGAAGAAAAACTCAGCGCCAATGAAGAAGCTCTGCGCGAAGCGCTGACGCCTAAAGATCCGAATGACGACCGCGACATCGTTATCGAAATCCGGGCCGCGGCCGGTGGCGACGAAGCGAGCCTGTTTGCCGGTGAGCTATACCGCATGTATGTCCGCTGGGCAGAACGCCACCGTTATAAAGTAGAACTCATCGACGAAGCCCCTTCTGAAGTCGGTGGCTTTAAAGAAATTATTTTCGGCATGAAGGGCGACGATATGTACCGCACATTCAAGTTTGAAGCCGGCGTCCATCGTGTACAGCGCGTGCCATCCACCGAAAGCCAAGGGCGCATCCACACTTCGACGGTCACGGTTGCCGTGCTGCCTGAAGCCGAAGAGACCGATATCGAGATCAACCCCAACGACCTGCGTATCGACGTCTACCGCAGCAGCGGCCACGGCGGCCAGTCGGTAAACACTACCGACTCAGCCGTGCGCATCACCCACTTGCCAACCGGCATGGTGGTTACCTGCCAGGACGAAAAATCCCAGATCAAGAACAAAGAAAAAGCCATGGGCGTACTCCGCGCCCGCTTGCTGGCTATCAAGATCGAAGATGAGCAAAAGCAGTTGTCAGACGCCCGCAAAAAACTCATCGGCAGCGGCGATCGTTCCGAAAAAATCCGCACCTATAACTTTCCGCAGGACCGCATTACCGACCACCGCATCGGCTACAGCCGCAGCAATATTCCGGGCGCGCTGAACGGCGAAATCGACGACATCTTCGAACAGCTGCAGACCTATGAACGCCAACTCCTCAACGACGAGTCATGACCACGATTGGCGACTTCCTAAAAGAAGCGACCAAAACGCTGACAGCCGCGGGCATCGGCAGCGCGCGCTTGGATGTCATGATTCTGCTCGAAGACACTATAGGGCATAATCGCGCCTACCTTTTAGCTCACCCCGAGCATGCGCTGACTGCCGAACAAACCCGCACGTTGCACAAAAAGATTACCCAGCGCACCAAACACGTCCCGCTGGCTTATATCAGAGGCAGCGCACCGTTTTATGGCCGCACATTCATGGTAAACGAACAGGTATTAGTGCCCCGTCCGGAGACCGAAGCGATGATTGACATGCTTAGAGCCTTACCGCTTGGCACTATACCGCGTATCGCCGATATTGGCACCGGCAGCGGTTGCATTGGCATTACCGCCAAACTTGAGCTGCCCGCCGCCGATGTTTGGCTGTATGATATTGATTTTGCTGCCCTGGTGGTTGCTAAAACTAATGCCCATAACCTACAAGCTATCGTTCATACCGCCCAAACAGACTTATTAGCAGCTGTAGCCGAGGCGTTTGATGTCATTGCCACCAACCTGCCCTACGTGCCCACCACGCTCGGTGTTAACCGGGCAGCCAAACACGAGCCGGAACTCGCGTTATTTGCCGGCAGCGACGGCTTGGACGCCTACCGCGCCTTTTGGCGACAGCTCGGCGAGCGCGGTCAAAAACCAACTTATGTTCTAACTGAGTCGCTCATCCTGCAACACACCAAGATGGCAGCATTGGCCGGTCTGGCCGGCTACGCGCTAACCGGCACAAACCACTTGATCCAACAATTTACTCTGGGCTAGCCGGCGCGGCGGCCAGCGTCACGCCTACCTTGATTTCTTTGCCATCGCGCAGCACGATAAGCGTCACTTTATCGCCTACCTTATGCTTATTCACGAGGGCGGATAGGCTGTTACTTTGGTCGACTGCTTTGTCATCAAGTTTGGTGATGATATCGCCTGGCTTGAGGCCTGCCTTGTCGGCGGGGCTATCAGGAACAATCGGGTTAGTCGTACCGCTGACAGCTGCCGGAGCAATATACGCGCCGCGGTTTACGCTCAGGTTATACTGCTGAGCCAAGTCGTTGGTCAACGGAACGTACACCACGCCGATGTATGGCCGTTCCAGCTTGCCGCTGTTCTTTACGGAGTCAATCAGACCACTAACGTCGTTGATAGGGATCGAGAAACCAATATTCTGGGCGCCGCCGGCTACCGCCGTATTAATACCCACTACCTGGCCGTCCAGGTTGACCAGCGGGCCGCCGGAATTGCCTTCGTTAATGGCGGCATCTGTCTGAAATAGGTCTTCCAGATTCTCTACGCTGGAACCGCTGCCGTCGCTGGCCTGCACACTGCGGCCATAGCCGGACAAAATACCCGAGGTTACCGTATTCTGGAACTGGCCGAGTGCGTTGCCGATAGCAATAACTGTGTCGCCAACCTGCGTCTTGCTGGAATCGCCAATTGTGGCCGGCTTGAGCTTCTTGCCTTTCAGGTCACCAACCTTCAGGAAGGCTATGTCCAGACTGTCGCTTTGCGACGTCCGGCCGACAACGGTAACGTTATCAAGCTCGGTACCGTCTGCCAGGGTTACCGTCACTTTTGTTGTGCCTTGCGGCACGACATGGCGGTTAGTAATAATCAAACCTTGGTCGGTGAGGATGATGCCGGTCCCGGCCCCCTGTGTTTCACCGGAGCGCAGCGTACCAAAAAGACTATCCTGCTGGGTCACGGTTGCCGTAGTATTTACCGACACGACGCTCTCGCCAACATTCTGGGCAATGGTGCGTAATAACTGGCTTTGGGATTTAAGTACCACCTGCTGTTTTTCGGGGCTTGCGGTGTTAGCATTATTTTTGTCAGCAACCCATCCACCCAAAAATCCGCTGATTATTGCGACGATAATCAGCGTCGCCATTGCCAAAAACTTCATCCTAGGATGGTCCGGCGCTAGCGTGGGCCGGGAATGTATGGCCGGCCTTCGGCCATCTTCAACCTGTGGAATATCACGCTCATCCATTGTGTGCCCTCCGTTATGACCTCTATATATTTTACTCTAGTAGCGCAAAAGTGCGCGGACCGTAGTGGTGACATTGATGGTCAACGAGACGATAACCGACAGTACGATAGCTGATGTTGTAATCAGGATCTCTAGACGCACAAGCTTGGTCAGTTTGTCGTAATGATCAAGGTAGTACAAGGCTGCCAAGCCATATCCTAAGGCGACTAACAACAGCGTGGGCTGTGCCATGAAGCCGTAAAACAATAGCCAGTGCCCTAACACCCAAACCAGCGCTGCGCCGAAATAAGCCCATAGGTACGACAGTAGTCGTGCATACGGCTCGTCGAAGCTGTCAAAAAAGTGCCGTGCCGATAAGTAGCAAACCATTGCCGCCACCAGTACTAACCAGTACAATGCGCCGTCGCCTAAGCCTACGAACAGTGCCGTCAGGCCGAACAACAATCCGATGAGGGCTTGTGCGGAAACCATTAACGCCGTTGACGCTGGTTTGATACCGATCAGCCAAACTACGTACACCGCTGTCCAGATGAGCTGCAGCCATTGGCTGCCGCTGTGCACCATGAACAATAGCAGCGATAAGCTGACGATAATGTCTACAGAATTTGCCCGGAAGTTGGCCGGCCAAAACCGCGGGCGTACTGCAAACATACGCCACTTACTTAACAAAATTATGGCCAAGGCTAGCTGGACAAAATCAATCCTTACTAGCGTAAACACTAGTAACGCCAGCAAAACATTGAGGCCAACGTGCGCGAGGCGCGAGAAACCGCTGGCGGGTTTAATCTTGGCTATTAACGGTCGCATCTTGACCTAAGATTAACACAAAATCGGTGCCGGTGGTCACGATCGTCTTGTCGCTAAGGGTTGTCGTCGCCTTTACGCCAAGTCGTTTTTCGAGGTAATTCTTGGTGAAAGGCTTTTTATTGCCTGTCAGATCGACCAGTGTGGTCTTCTGATAATCGGAAGTTGGTGCGGAATCTACCTTAATGATGTTGTAGCCGTACGACTTTAATTGGTCGCCTTTGGTACCGGCCAAGCCGGGTACGGTTGTACCGTTCAACACCATGATTGCAGCGTTTTCTCTAGCGATATATGGATCTTTAAGCGTATTGCGTATGTAGCTTTGGATGGCGCTATAGTCGCCGATACCGGCAGTTGGACGGACAATGGACTGTCCGACTATATTATCGGTCCGGACATAGTTGTTTGGCGGATCGGCCAAACCAATCGACTTCACGTTAGCGGAGTTGATCCCCTTGGCGATATTTGCCAAACGTAAAGTGTCATTA
Organism: Saccharimonadales bacterium (SeqCode); assembly: GCA_035996265.1. GTDB lineage: Bacteria > Patescibacteriota > Saccharimonadia > Saccharimonadales > UBA4665 > PMNU01. The sequence goes on along the minus strand of DASYJQ010000099.1, from coordinate 1,882 downwards.
ATACTAAAATCGGTAGATACATGGTCGCCGAAGGCGCTCATCAGCTGTGATATTTTGACTGGGTTGGTATATGTCCCGGCTGATAATACTTTTTGGCTAAGAGCTTGGATAAATAAACGCTGGCGCTCGGAGCGGTCAAAGTCGCCACGCGGGCTGGTGTGCCGGGAACGGGTAAAGAATAGCGCTCGGGTGCTGTCAAAGTGCTGCATACCGGCGAGCACGTTCAGGAAGTAATTCTTGCGGGTGGTTTCGTCCCACAGATGTTCCTGTACAGCCAGCTCTGCCGGTACATTGATATCAACGCCGCCAACGGTATCAACGGCCTGCTTAAAGGCCTGGAAGTCAACCATGGTGTAGTAGTGGATCGGGATACCCAAAACCTGGGTTACCGTCGCTTCAATCGACTTAATACCGGCTTTTTCAGCGCCGGCTTTATCTTTGGAATTCTTGTTGAGCGCGGAGTATTTGTGGTTAGCGTATACGGCGTTGATTTTGGAGGAGCTGCCGTCAACAGTCACCCACAGATCGCGCGGGATGCTCACCATAGTAGTGGTCTTGTTGATAGGGTCGATACTGGCGACCAAAATCGTATCAGTCAAATCGGGTCCGTCGTGATCGCCGCCGCCTTTGCCCATCAGTAGGATATTGATACGCCCGTCCCCTTCGCCCTTCAGCAACTCCGGCTTGACCTCCGATTGAAGCGCGGCAGCTTTACCGCCGCCCTTAAATATCTTGTTAGCTTGCAGCAAACCCTTGGTAAACAAAAAGCCGCCTATCAGCAAAACAAGTCCGACCACAATTAGGCCGGACCGGAAACCCCATCGGCGCACAAATCGCCATTTTGGGTGTTTGGTACTACTGTCTTTTAGCTTGGACTTGCGTTTCTTTTTTTCGTTAGTCTCCAGGGCGCCGCCGGGCAGCGTCATGTGCAAAATTGATTCCTGCTGGGCGCGCTCCGCTCGCCTGCTGAGCTTAGGCGCAGTTATAGGAGTCTGTATCGGTTCAACCGAACGTGTTGTCGGATGATAACCTTCTGCCCGTTTAAAATCGTCAACTCGGCGGCCATTAGTACTCCGGAAACGGTCTGCGCTTAACCCATGTCGTCCGGGCGCCAGCGGGTTTAGTTGCGGGCGTTGCGGAGCGTTTATAAAGCCGTCGACGGCCTGCCGCTTATCGCGGTTTGGTTTCCGAAAATCATGCATAGCAATGGGTCTAAGTATACCCGTTTTGATCCGGTGCGTAAACATATGCAGCATAGGCATTAACCGTACTGGCCGAGCCTGAAGGTCCGCCGGATAAAGGCTAAAAACAGATCAATCGAGCTTATGGTAGAGTATGAGTATGATGAGTGACGTACCGGCGGCCGAGCATGTGCCGCGACGTATTAAAAAGTACTGGGTCGTGTGCGGCGGCGTAGCCCTTATTGTGGCTGCCCTGCTCGCCGCCATTTGGGCATGGCACCCCTGGAGCCACGCGAATAACGCTGCGCTGCCTCCGGCCATAACGGCTCAAATTAAAACCTTTACCCCGTATGAGCCGTTGTTACTGCCCGCCGGGCTCAGCCTGGACAAATCAAGCGCATCCTTTGACGGCAACGCACTAATCTTCCGCCTCAGCAAAACCGGGGGAACAATGGTTGTCACCGAGCAAAATTCCCCGCCTAAACTGGCCGACGGAAAGTACGACTCTGAAAAAGTTGATGGCGTTGATGGCGTAGCCTACATCAGCCGCGACCACACGCGCACCTTTGCCACATTTTTTGCCAACGGCCGGGGCGGCAAACCCACTATGATCCTGATTAACACCAGCGACCCCTTCACTTCCGATGATTTCAAGGATCTACTGCGCGGCTTCCGCGTTGCGCTGTAGGTGCGGCTAGTTT
>DASYJQ010000098.1:0-2069 GCA_035996265.1 Saccharimonadales bacterium (SeqCode) | reverse complement strand
AGGCTGATCCTGCTGCCGAGCCGTAACACTCTCGGGTCGGCTGCTATAACGCCGCGGCGTACGCCGCCGCCATTAGCGGTCCTTCCCTGAAGGCAGTATGCGGTAGCCGTAAATGAGCCCATGCTCTTGCCGGTTCCCGTTGCTGCTGTCGCGGTGGTGTTCGATTTAGTTGTCAATACGGTCTTTTCGACCAACTTGCCCTTTTTATTTTCGGGCGTAGAAGTAGTGACTATTTTATTGTTAAGACTAACCTCGTTATTTATTACTGCTGATACTACTTTTTGCGAATCGTTCGCTATAACGGGGCTTGTTTCTGAACCGGTTTGCGCGTACATCAAGACGACGAACAAACTTAATAAGATCAGAACAACGCCTCCTCTAGCTAGATTTTTCATTTATTCTAAACTCCAATATTTAATTTTCAATTAAACGCTGGAACGGCATTTGAAATAGATTCATCAAATGCTATCCATGTTTCTTATCGCATTAAATTGAATTGATTTCGGCTAAACAACAGCCTGGGTTTTTCCCGAATCCGGAAAAACAATTTAAGATATTATCACTTTCGGCCCCTTATGTCCAACCGGTCAAAAACCGCAACTCCTTATTCTATATGGAATTCCTGTTTTTGCAGGAGTTTAGCTAGGTAATAAAGCCCCTCTTTTGGTAGAATTAATCGGGCAAAATCTCCTGCTTTTTGTCCCTCGTCAAACAACGAAATTTTCGAAACATCTGGGGGGGTATTTATGAACGAACGACGGCAAGGCGAGCGGTATGTTGTTTCATTTCCGATTCGGGTCAAATGGAAAAACGAGGCGGGTAAAGAGATCGTCCAGGAAGGCCTGACGGAGAATATCGGCCCGCAAGGCACGCTTGTCTATCTGCCGCGCGATCTGCCGCTCGTGGGCAGCAAGGTCTATCTGACCGTAACCGAGAATCCCGAGGAAGAAGTGACCGTCACCGCCCAGGTGATCCGTCTCGAACGCAACGCCGCCCATCCCCAGGCCGCTTTGCACCTGACCGATTCGATCCGCCTCTGGAGGAAAAAGGTTTGGGAATACGCCGGCAGCACGATCGCCGCGATAAAACCCGATGAGTTTGAGGAATGGTAGGGGCGTTGATTGTTAAAGCTGTTCATTGTTAATCGTTAATTGTTAATTGGGCGTGAAGCATACGGTATCAATTAACAATTACTATTAACCATTAACATCTTTAACTATTAACATCTTATGAACATTCTCGTCCTCGGTGCCGGCCGCATGGGCTACGGCGCCGTTTATGATTTAGCGCACAATTCGCCGGCCGTCGAATCCATAACCATCGCCGATTTCGATCCGGCAAAGGCCGAGGCTGTCGCGGCGCGCGTCGGCGGCTCGAAAATAACCGCCCGGCGGGCCGATACTTCCAACTACGATGAAATGGCCGCCCTCTTTCGCGGTCACGATTCCGTAATTTCCTGTGTTAATTACTGGTACAATGTCGAGCTTTCAAAAGCGGCTATCGAAACCGGCGCCAATTTCTGCGATCTCGGCGGCAACAACTATGTAGTCGACGACCAGCTCGCCCTCGACGAGCAGGCCCGGGCCGCCAGGGTAAATATCATCCCCGATTGCGGGCTGGCGCCGGGAATGGTCTCGGTCCTCGCGATGCACGGCGCGCGCCGCTTTGACGAACTGGATGAGATACATATCCGCGTCGGCGGTTTGCCGCAGGACCCGCGGCCGCCGCTCGATTACCAGCTCGTTTTCTCGGTCGAGGGGCTTATTAACGAGTATATCGAGGTCGCCCGCGTCATTCGCGACGGTGAGATAAAAACGGTCGAATCGATGACCGAGCTCGAAAGCCTGTCGTTCGACGGTTTCCCCCCGCTCGAAGCGTTTCAGACCTCCGGCGGCACCTCCACCCTGCCCGATACCTTCCTCGGGCGCATCCGCGAGCTCGATTACAAGACCATCCGCTACGCCGGCCACTGCGATAAATTCAAGGCGATGATCGATCTCGGCCTGTGCTCGAGCGACCCTATCCCCGTGGACGGATCGGCGGTCAAACCCCGTCGGGTTTTTGGCGAG
>DASYJQ010000097.1:0-11659 GCA_035996265.1 Saccharimonadales bacterium (SeqCode) | reverse complement strand
AGGAGCGCCATACTTGCGCAGGATTTCACCGCTAATATGGTGGTGCTTGCCTTCCATTTTGTGGGTCAAGGCTTTGCCGAGGTCGTGCACTAAAGCAGCGTACTTGGTGGTCTTGACGTTGGCGCCGACTTCTTCGGCGATGATGCCGGCGATGTGGGCCATTTCGGTGGAATGCTTTAATACGTTCTGGCCGTAGCTGGTGCGGAAGCGCAGTTCGCCCAGCAAGTGTAAGATTTCTTTCGGAATACCGATAACGCCGACTTCACGGGCAGCGTCTTCACCGGCGCGGACAACGTCTTTTTCGACAGTCTTTTGCGCCTTATCGACAACTTCTTCGATACGACCGGGGTGGATACGGCCGTCCTTCATGAGCATTTCAAGCGCCTGGCGGGCAACTTCGCGGCGAACCGGGTCAAAGCTGCTGAGTACGACATAACCGGGAGTATCGTCAACCATAATGTCGACGCCGGTTGCGCGTTGGAGGGCCTGAATATTGCGGCCTTCTTTACCGATAATGCGGCCCTTCATTTCTTCGTCTTCGAGCTTAACGCTGGTTACCGTACGCTCGGCAGTGACTTCGCTGGCCATACGTTCCATGGCTGTAGTAATAATCAGGGCAGCCTGTTCTTCGGCGCTGTCTTTGGCTTCGGCCTGCATCTTGTTGATCAAACCGGTCAGGTCATTTTTGATGTCCCGCTCGGTCATTTGCATCAGCTTGCCGGCGGCTTCTTCTTTAGTCAGCTTAGCGACTTTTTCGAGTTTTTCCTGTTGGCGGCCACGGATTTCGCGGATTTCGTCTTTTAAGCCTTCAACTTCGCCTTCAGAAGTGCGCAGGCGTTCGGTGCGCTTGTCGAGTTCGTCGAGCTTGCGGTCTAATGTTTCTTCGCGCGATACGAGGCGCTGTTCAAGGTGCTTTAACTCTTGGCGGCGTGACTGCTCTTCTTTGCGGGCTTGTTCCGCCAGCTTAGAAGCTTCTTCACGGGCGTCTTCAATGGCTTTGGCAGCCTCGCGTTTCGCTTTGCTGAGCTCCTTAGATGCTTCGTCCTGGGCAGAGCCGAGACGCTTTTTGGTAACAAAAGTGTTGGCTCCAAAGCCTACACCAATACTAACCACAGCAATACCTATGGTAATTGGATCCATACGAGAGTCCTTTCTATCGTACAGACTGGTACACAAGCGTCGCTATCACTTCTCTAGCTTTGACCAATCTGGAAATCGAATGAAATTTTAGAAAATATTTGAAAACGGACTGCTAGACAGTTCAGGCAAATCCTTATATAGAACTATACGCCGTAAAATACACCACGGTCAATATGGTTATAAAGCAAACACCTTATTGATAAGATCTCGTATGGTTACCTTATTAGGCACTGCGGCTACGCTTCCTAACCAAAAAACATGCGTACGATGGCCAGTGTACGACACATGGTCATGACCGTCACCTTCATGATCGTCATCGTTCATACCGAGATCACTAAACAGATGGGCCGCACCTTCGAGGTGGGGATGCATACAGGCGGTAGCGCCTACTATCATGGCGACAGCTATAACGCGCTCCAGGTCACCCGTATCCAACACTTCTTGCAGGTGCGATGTTAAGGCAATTTGTGCCGCACGGTCATCTGGAGCATTGGCGGCCTCACTCAACAAGTCTTCAAACACCACGTCTTCCAGCACTACTACCCCCTTAGCGTCCATAATCTACCGTAAAATCGCGTCCATGCCGACTGACAAGTTGGGTTGAGGGTATTGCTGATTTTTCTTGGAACGAACGGCTGCCAATGCTACGCCCACTGCCAGCTCTCCAGCGCCAAGCCGCGCCGTTCCGCGGTAAGCAGGCAGCTGGTGTTCGCGCGCAATAATAATACGGCTGGTCGCCGTAGCTGGCAGAGTGGACTCCCTGACCTTCCTGACTTGATGACCAACGGCGATATCGAGGGCTGATGTATTGGCCACCGAAGGGGCAAGACCGTCGGCCATAAAATTGTGTACGCGGCTATGTAGACCGCCGACGTTATCTACGCCTGTTATAGCAATCAACGATCCATGGGCGGCGTCTGCAACATTTGCAGTGTATTGACCATGCTCGCCGGTGCCTGGTTTGTGCATGCCATACAACTGTTCCAATAGCGTGTGCTGGATGTCGGCTAATGGCCTGCTGGTTCGTTCAGCGAGAATCATGGCGTCGAGGATAGCATCTGGACCGGCTTTCAAAAAACCGATCGTCGTTGGTGCGTAAGCCGGGTCACCGGGTTTTGTCTGGTCAGGCAGTACAATGCCCGGGAAGAACACTTCTCTGCTTGCGCCGCCTTGGGTACGCACTTGCGTACCTACTACGACTCGCAACCCGGGATAACCGCCGAGGCGGGCGCTGTCGTAAGCAGGGACTTCAAATGACGACTGCCTGGCGTCGGCGTAATATGCAGCTGCAACCTCATCGTAAGAGGGTGACGGTACGACGTCCCGGTCAAATTCAGCCGTATTGATACCGCTGCGCACGGCGGCCTCACTGTACATGCCCACCGCCAATTCCACCTGTGCTGATGATAATATTACTTCGCTCATGCCCTTAGCAAAGCATGGCTTTAGTTATTCCTGCAAATTAGTCGCAATATAAAATAGGTTCTGCTACAATTTCGCAATTTAAGTTAATCTTGCGACAGGCATATGATACATGCGACCGGCCCAACGAATAATTAGATTAGAGCGAGCGACTAACTACTTCTTGGAAACAGTGATGTGTACCGGCGCCCCATATTCGGGCATCGCAATCTTATCATTCTCGCCCCTGAGTAAACGGTCGATGCCGTTCTGGATCCAGTCCGGATCCTTGGCGCCGACAACTGGTTGGGTTAGCCCATAGGCTAATACGTCACCCACCGTCAGTCCAATTCGCAGTCCCGTAAAGCTGCCGGGGCCGGCAAAGCAAACAATACCGCCGATGTCGGTCAATGCTTTGCCCTGCGAATGCAGGATAGCTTCTATCTTGCGGTGAAGCTGCACGGATAATTCGCGGTGGGCCGCCCAAGTCTCGTAGGCTATCTGGGTTTTATCATCAAACAATCCCACTTCAGCTTCAGGTTTGTCAGTACGAAGAGTCAAAATTAACATGCTATTGCACCGCCTTTAAAAGATAATTGAGTGATTCCGGGGCCGTAAACGTCAGATTGCGGGAACCGTCGGGCGATAGCTGAAATTTTACGGCCAGGCGCTCTTCCGGCAGCACGTGCTGCACGACATCGCCCCATTCGACAACTGCTACCATCTGCGGGTCGTCAGCCACTTCAGCCAACTCGTCGGCGATAATGCCCGGCTCATGCAAACGGTAGAAATCAAAATGGTGGATTTGGAAACGGGCAGTGTCGTAGACCTTACTAATCGTAAACGTCGGGCTGCCAACGACGTCAGAGCTGCCGGCGCCGCGGGCCAAACCGCGGGTGAAGGTCGTCTTGCCGCCGCCAAGGTCGCTTACCAGCTCAATTGTTTCGCCGCCGCGCAATACCCGGCCGATTGCTTCGGCGAGCTGCTCGGTAGTTTCGGAGCTGGTGGAGTTTATTTGCAATGTCGCTACGGTACTCATATGCACCGTATGATATCGCGAAAACACCTATAGCCGCAAGCACCCCTGTATGCAAAGGGTTGCGCGCCGTAGCCGCTACCGATGTAAACGCTGTCTTGGAAGCCTTTGCAGGTTTGGCTGCTTTCGGCGCTTTTACCATTGTTTTCTTGACGGCTTTGGTGGTGGCAGCAGCCTTGACGGCCGTAGTCTTTTTGACGGCAGCCGTAGCGGTAGTGACCTTTTTTGACGGCGTAGGCACGACGGTAGTCACATTCTGCGCGCCCGGTGTCGGTGTGGTTGTCCATAGCCAAGAGCTGCCGTCGTACATCCAGGCCTGGCCGTCAGGGGCGGTCCCATACACACCGGTTGTCGCGACGACTACACCGGTGGCGTTATACAACTGTGCCTGACCACCACTATTTGCCATACTTAACCCGGTTACCGCCGAATAAAGCGGCGTCCAACTTTTCGGTGGCAATATCGTGCCGGCCGGCAACGTATAACGATGTTTTGTAGTCGTGCCGACCTCCAGAGCAAAACTGCTAATGTCCGAAGCTACGTCGTTAGAATTATATAATTCAATAAATTCATCAACGCTGTCAGTCTGTGGAGCCGCCGGATTAGGCAACAGTTCTGTAATAGCAGGCGGCAATAGCCCGCTGTCGGCCGGCGGTTCCGGTGTTTGATCTTCGGTCCCGTTGTTATCCGGATCACCTTCGCCGTCCGAGCCGGTATCCGCTGGGGGTGACGGCGGCTCGGACGGTGCAGGAGAAGGGTTGGGCGCTACAGTGCATGTATATGGTAACGGCATCGAGGCAGTAGCTGCCGATACGGGCACCTCGCCAGGAGTCGGCGCAGCCAGTATAAAATCCGAGTTGTCGGTATCAGTATCGATATACAGGTGGGCGACAGTATCGACTGCCCGCTGCAGACTAAGCATACTGCTTATTCCGCTGGTATCAGTGATGAACACGCCGCTACGCCCATCGACTGACGATGCCATCGACTCATCCAGCTTTAGCCCGCCCCATTCGACAATATCGGCCACCCGCATAGTGTCGGTACACACGCTGCCGGCGTTAGAGTCGTTTGTCACATATAACAGCCGCACATTCCCCGCCGAGGCGCTCATAACGGCGCTGAACGAGGCGCCAAACACATCCGGCAGGTACTGGACGGGTACACCTTTGTTCGTATATTTGCTGGCTACAATATAAGTATGCCCTGGCGATAACACTCCTGTCAGCTGCACAGTACGGATCGGCGCCACCCAGTTTGTGGCCGTGCTGCTGGCTATCTCAATCCGCCAGCGGCCGGCGTCGAGGTCAATTGGTACGCTGGAAGCATTATATAATTCGATAAATTCCTGCGAAGCGCTCACTGCCGTACCGGTCTGGACCTCGGTGATAAGCAGCGGTGACTGTTCGGTAGCAGCTAGGGCAGCTACCTACAACGGGCAGGACAGAAGCATTGTTGTGAGCACCAGACTCAGACAAATGTGTAGTTTTTTCATGGCCAGATAGTATAAATGGTTCGTTTAAAACGCAAGCACTTTTGTTCGATTTTGTGCGGCGCTGTATAATCCTTATATATGCTGCATTTGAGTGGAATGTTTATAAATCGTCCTGTCTTAAGTTTGCGTATCGGTAATCAGATCGCAACGACGCTAGGGCCGATCATAAATCCAAATAATCTTAAGATTGAGGGCTTCTATTGCCAGGAATTAAAATCACGTAAAACCCGCATCCTGCTCAGCCAGGATGTCCGCGACATTATGCCGCAAGGGCTTGTCGTTAACGACCAGGATGAACTCAGCGACCCGGAAGAGTTAGTGCGTCTCAAAGACATCTTGGCAATTGATTTTGATCCGATGGGTAAACAGGTAGAGACCGTCGACAAAGAAAAAATCGGCAAAGTCAGCGACTACTCTGTCGAGATTGACGGCTTATTTATCCAGAAGTTATATGTCAGCCGGTCATTATTCAAAAGCCTCGGCGGTGGCAGCCTCGGCGTCGACCGTACGCAAATCGTCGAAATCACCAATAAAGCAATCATCATCAACGATCTGCACGGCAAAGTGCCGGCCACTGCCCGCGCCGTTGCCTAATTAGTCGTAGGTGTTGCCGTCAAGCGCCGACTTGATGTCGTCAAAGCTAAAACCTTGCCGTGCCAAATACTGCATAAACTTCTGCCTGTCCGGATAGCGTGCCTGTTTCTTTTCGATAAGTTCAGCCAGCGCCGTGCGTTCATCGGTTTCGTCCTCGGCCAATACCTGGTTGATAACGTCAGACGGCACATGTTTCTGCTGCAGCTCTAGGCGCAGGCGGCGCTTACTAATACTCTTGAGCAGCCGGCGGTTCGACGCCCACGCCCGGGCGAATGCCAGGTCGTCTAGGAGACCTACGCCGCGTAACCGGTCGGCGATATGGCTGCCGTATTCTTCGTCTACGCCTTTGCGGCGGAAATAATCACGCAGTTCCCACTCGCTGCGCGGGCGCATCGCCACGTAACGCAGCGCATTGCCGTAGGCCTTGTCGAGACCGGCAGTTTTCTTTAGGTTTTGCAGATCGCTATCGGTCAGCTCCTGCCCGCTCGCCAATCGGTTTTCGATCAGGCCGGACTCGCTGAGGCTGAATGAGTATGTGCCGTCAATATATACCGAGTAGCGGTCTTTGCGTTTTACCTGCTGTTTAATGGCGGATATCTTCATACTGGGCTATTTCGGCTTTAGTAAAACCGCTCAATAACCTGGACGAGTCCGTCGGATGCATGGCCGGGGTCTTCGGCGACTAACTTTTTAGCATCAGCAATTGTAAACCAGCGCACGTCGTCAATCTTGTCCGGCTCCGCTGACGACGGGGTACCGGTAATAAGCGCTGTGTACACCTTAACGAAACGCTTCATGCGGTAACCTTGCCAGGTGTGCTCGTCAATGTACGCACCGATCTCCAGTAGTTTGAGACCGTTTAGCCCCAGCTCTTCGTGCAGTTCACGGTACGCGGCGGTGTCATAATCTTCACCGGCATCAACATGCCCGGCGGCGGAATTGTCCCAACAGTTTGGATAAATGTCTTTTGTCGGGCTGCGGTGCTGCAGCAGCACGTTGCCTTGGCCGTCTTCCAGCGTAATGCGCACGATGCGGTGCCACAGGCCTTGCGCCCAGGCCTCCTGCTTCGTAGCGCTGCCTACAGGGTTGTCATGCTCATCAACAATAAGAATTGGTGCGCTCATGCCAATTATTGTACTGCAACTTCCACAAAATCGCCCTCACGGACACACAACAGCGGATCTTCCCCGGGCACGCCGGCCAACTGGTTAGCGGCCCATTCCCAATCTTGGGCTTCCCAATCTTTCCAACCGGTAGACTGCCAGTGCGGAATAAAGTTAGCCGGCACCCATCCGAAGCCCTCATGCATAGTTTTGTCTTGTAGATAGACGTAGCGGCGCACCATAATATCGGCGCCAGCGCTCGATCCGGAGATGGTCTTGCCATCCCATATCTGCATTAAATCGCCGTATTGTTCTAACGCCGCACGCAACCGGACAGGATCTCCGCCGACGATCACAATGACGTCAGCCCAGGTCGACACATCGAAAAACGTGTCGTGCTCCAAGGTTTTGAAACTAACTGAATGATTACCAGCATGTTTGGTTATAAGCTCCTGATTAGTAAGGAGTATCTCCGGCCAATGCGCCGTTTCTTCCGCGAACAAACAGTAGGCAACGCGCACCTTCTGCCCGCTTTGGGAAAAGAGTGAGTGCACCCAGTGCCGTCCGCCACCTTCACCAGACCATGGCCGTCCACCGCTTAAAATAAGATGCTTCATGTCACGGCTCCTTGTTTTATTACTTCCAAGTACGTTGTTTGTTGCGTTCTTCTTTGGCGCGGAAGGCTTGTTCCAGGTCGATACCCAGCTCGCTGCATAGCACCATAAAAACAATAAATACGTCGGCGGCCTCGTCTTGCAAGTCGGTTTCGTGCGTATCGGCGGCAAATTTCATGCCGGCGTGTTTGCGTGCGGCTTTGGCAAACTCACCGGACTCTTCCAAAAGCATCATAAATCGCTGGGCGACACCATCGTTAAAACCGCGTATCCGTACCATGTCGGCTACGTATTTCTGAAAATCCGCTAGGGTGGGATTGGGCGGCAGAATTAATTCATCCACGACTTAGGCCTTTGCAGCAGCAGCGGCGGCGTCACGAACCTTCTGGGCAATCTCTTCCATAACTTCGGGATTATCTTGCAGGTAGGTCTTGGAGGCTTCGCGGCCCTGGCCTATTTTGGCGTCCTTGTATGCAAACCAGGCGCCAGACTTTTCCACAATACCGTTGATGACCGCCAAATCGAGGATATCGCCGCTACGGCTGATGCCTTCGTTGTACATAATGTCGAATTCGGCTTCGCGGAACGGCGGAGCAATTTTGTTCTTAACTACTTTCACGCGGGTACGGTTACCGATAACTGTTTCGGCCTGCTTGATCTGGCCGATACGGCGGATGTCCATACGGACGCTGGCGTAGAACTTGAGGGCGTTACCGCCGGTAGTGGTTTCCGGGTTACCGAACATAACGCCAATCTTCATACGAATCTGGTTAATAAAGATAACCGTCGCCTTACTGCGGTTGATAACACCGGTGAGCTTGCGCAAGGCCTGGCTCATTAAGCGGGCTTGCAGGCCTGGCAGCGAGTCGCCCATATCGCCCTCGATTTCGGCGCGGGGCACCAGTGCAGCCACGGAGTCGACGACGATAAGATCGACCGCGTTGGAACGAACCAGGGTTTCGGTGATTTCCAGGGCCTGTTCGCCGTTATCGGGCTGGGACAGCAGCAAGTTTTCGATATCGACCCCGATGCGCTTGGCGTATGCCGGGTCGAGGGCGTGCTCGGCGTCGATAAATGCGGCTGTACCGCCGGCTTTTTGAATTTCAGCGATGACGTGCAGCGTCAGGGTCGTCTTACCGGAACTTTCCGGCCCGTAAATTTCGACGACGCGGCCCTTAGGAATGCCGCCGCCGAGGGCGAGGTCCAGCGAAATACTGCCGGTCGGCATAGTTTCGACGGCCGCATTGCGCGACTCGCCCAGTTTCATGATCGAACCTTTGCCGAACTGTTTTTCGATCTGTTCCAGGGCCATGCCGAGCGCTTTGCTCTTGCCTTCACTACTGGCGCCAGCGGCTACCATATTTGCTTCATTGGTCACTTTAGTATCTTTAGCTTTGGACTTGTCAGCCATTTCGTTTCCTCCGTTGTTATCCCCCGCCTCTGATGTGCCCCATTATAGCAGGGGTTGGTAATCTGAAAAGTAATATTTGTTACCAACGTGCTTATGGTTCATATATAATAGGGTCAAATGAGTGATAAAGGATCTTTAATGGGCCGCCTTTTGGGCAATGCTGAAAAGTTCAGCGACAAGCAGATCGCTGAAACGCTCCAGTTATTGGTTACACATGGCTTCAAGCGGGGCGCCAGCGATATCCATATCGAACCGCACGAACGTTTTGTTCTGGTACGCTATCGTATCGACGGTACTTTACGTGGTACGCATAAATTGCCGCGTCAGGCGCTTGGGATGGTTATGGCCGAGCTCAAAAAACAGGCCAACTTGCGCGTCCAGGAAACTACTATGCCCCAAGAAGGCCAATACGATGTTCGCATCGGCGAAACCGATGTCACTGTTCTCTTATCTGTAATGCCGGTATACGGCGGCGAGAAAGCCGTGCTGCACCTGTCGGTTCGCATGGGCCGGCCCGGAACCCTGCACCAACTGGGTTTCTGGGGCGCCGGCCTCAAGACCTTACAAGCTGTTCTCGCCAGCCCGCACGGCTTAGTTACGGTGGCCGCCCCGCGCCACAATGGCATGTCCTCAACATTATTCAGCTTTCTGGATCAGTTAAACAGCCCGATGGTCAGCATCGCTACAATCGAACTCCGCACCAAGCATCGTTTGCCAGGAGTTAGCCAAACCTACCTGGCAGCCAGCGGTATGAGCGTCCACGAAGGCCTGCAGGCCGCCATGAAGCAGGATCCGAACATCATCATGCTTGGCGACATGCCGGACCGTGGGACGGCTGAGCTGGCCGTACACGCAGCCACGACCGGCCACCTGGTAATTGTCGGCATGCACGCCGACAGCGCTGTGGCCGGCGCCTTGCGCATGCGTGTTGCCGGCGCCGAACCGTTCCTGTTGGTCACCGCCCTGCGCGCCGCTATCGGCCAACGGTTGGTACGCATCTTGTGCCCGGACTGCCGCCAGCAATATAAACTGTCGCACGACGAGCAAAAACAACTCGCCGAGCAATTCGGCATAACCGGACCTGCCGCCTACAAGCGCATCCATGAGCTGGAGCGGGCCGCCGCACTGGCCGGCCTTGGCGATCTTAAACAGTTCGGCAGCAATCCGGCCGGCATCACGCACTTGTGGCGTCCTGACCCCGACGGCTGCGAATCCTGCGAACATAGCGGTTACGAAGGCCGTACCGCCATCGTCGAAGTATTATCGAACACCGACCAGTTGCACAAAGCCCTTATGGGCCAATCTGTCGATTCTGTCAGTGTCGTTCAAAAGGCCGTCCTTAAGGATGGTTTTGTGCCTATGGCCCTCGACGGACTGGTCAAAGCGCTGCGCGGCCAAACGACCACCACCGAGGTAGTACAGGCTGCCGGCTTGAGTCCGCTCGCTTGACCGCGCGCGTTTGCCCGCTATAATCAAAGTAACTATGACAAATACAAAACAGCTGCGCACAAACGCTCGTCAAACAGGCTTCACGGTTATCGAACTGATGGTAGTTGTCATTATCTTGCTTATTTTAGGCGTGCTCGTCGCCCTGACGTATAGCGGCGTACAGGCTAAAAACCGCAACTCTGCCCGCCAGAATGCCATCAACGTCACCCAGGCCCAACTCGAAACTTATTACGCTGCAACCAACAAATATCCGACGCTCGCCAATCTTAGTGACGCCGCCTGGCGCGCCACCAACATCAAAAACCTGCCGGCAAACTCCCTGCAAGACCCGCGCTGGAATAAATCAAACAAAAATTGTACCGCCAACAATAAAGTCGTAGCCGCCACCAAGCCGGCAGCCAGCTGCTACAGCTACCAGGTGAGCGCCTCTGACGGTTCAGCCTGCGACAACGTCAAAGCTATGTGCGCTCACTACACCCTTACCGCTATCCTCGAAGGTGGCGAAAAATATGCCAAAAGCAGTCTTAACTAATACTGCCGCCGGTAATTAAGAAGGCTGGTCTTGGTGTGGTCGTAAATACCGCTCGTCAACCGGGCGGCCGTTTTTAAATGCTTCGACGGCGTTATTCAGTGCAGCAATTTGCTTCTTGGGGTTAGAGACATAACTAAAGCGATACGTGGTTTCGTCGCCTTCGGTCGATAAGCGGATGGTACCGTAGTTTAGCAAGGACTGCAGGATGCCATTTTGGCCATAGCTGGCGTCTTCGATGTTAGCCAGGCTGACGGTTTGCTCGCGCTTACCGAATAGGCTAGTTTGAATTTCCTGAATAACACTCTCGTTAGTCAAATAAAATTTGTTACCGTTGTACACATAGGTGGCGATCATCGCCCCGCCAGCGGCTAATAGCGTCAGTATACCCAAGCCAATAGCGCCAGCGCTTTTTATGACACTGGAATCGGTCCCGCTCAGTATGTCTTGGCCGCTTTGCCCCAAAAAGAACATAACATACATGCCCATAAAGGCGACAACCAGTACGAGGGCGATAATCCAGGCGCGCAAAATGCCAATCGGGTGGCGGTTAACAGCGCTAATGATGTATTCGCCCGGACTCAAGTTTAAATTGGGGTATTTCTTTTTAGATTCGTCGGTCAGCGCCTGAATTTGCGGCGAGATCTGCGGCTCGATGGGGTTTATGGGCTTGCTCAGGTATACCACATTAGCTTGGTCGGCTTGTTCCTGGGATGCATATAATGGGCGCCCCTGCTGGTCGTAAGCTACCGGCTGTGGGGCGGGGTGATGATTGGTGCGCGTTTGTGAGTTGGGATCCATATTGTTTAGTATACCTTATATAATGCTGGTTTGATCTGTCGACGGGTGGGGTGTTCGCCCCAGGTGCTTGTACGTTTTGAGTGTTA
>DASYJQ010000096.1:0-2516 GCA_035996265.1 Saccharimonadales bacterium (SeqCode) | reverse complement strand
GGTGTTTTGGTACAATGTCACCTAGTGCAAGACGATCTATTAATTGGTTTGAATCCGGAGCAACGCCGGGCTGTTGAAACGACCGAGGGGCCGCTGTTAATTCAGGCTGGCGCCGGTTCTGGCAAGACCAAGACGTTGACGCACCGCATTGCCCACATAATTTCGTCGGGCAAGGCGACGCCATTTAACATCTTGTCGGTAACGTTTACGAACAAAGCCGCCAAAGAAATGCGTCAGCGTGTAGCCGCGCTGCTCGGCCAAAATGCCGATAACCGCGGCTTTATGCCGTACATGGGCACCTTTCACTCTATTTGTGTTCGTATTTTGCGCCAGGACGGGGAACACGTCGGCATACCGCGGACGTTTGTTATTTTTGACGAGTCAGACCGCCAGGCCGCGGTTAAGCAAGCCTCCAAACGGCTGATGATCGACGAAAAGACCTTCCCTGCCCGCGTTATCAGCGGCATCATCAGTTCGGCCAAGAACGAAATGACCGACCCAAAGGAGTTCGCCGACCTGGCGGGCAGCTCGCCGGCCCAGCGCACGGCGGCGCAGGTATACCCGCTATACGAGAAAGCACTTAAAGAAGCGTCGGCACTCGATTTTGACGATCTGATTAATCGTACCGTCAAAATGCTGCAGACCCAGCCCGAGATCCGCGCTAAATGGCGGCAACAGTTCAAGTACATCATGATCGACGAGTATCAGGACACCAACGCCGCCCAATACAAACTGGTGAAATTGTTTACTAATGAGGACAATAACATCGCCGTTGTGGGTGATGATTGGCAGAGTATTTACAGCTGGCGCGGCGCTGATTTCCGCAACATCCTCAATTTTGAGCACGACTATCCGGCCTGCACGGTCATTAAGCTGGAACAGAACTACCGCAGCACCGGGGCTATCCTGGAGGCGGCCCATTCGATCATCACCAAAAACCAGCAGCGTTCCGACAAAAAGCTGTGGACAGCCGCCGGCCATGGCCAGGAAGTGCAGATGCTGCAGGTTTCCAGCGAGAATGCCGAGGGTGAAGCGATTGTGCGGCGGGTTAAGAATGCGGTTGACGCCGGTCTGCGCCACTACAGTCATTTCGCCGTGCTGTACCGCACTAACGCCCAGTCACGTTCTGTCGAAGAGACGTTTATACGTTACGGTGTTCCCTACCGGATTGTCGGCGGCCAACGATTCTATGACCGCAAAGAAATTAAAGACCTCATGGCCTACCTGCGTTTGATCTACCAACCCGAAGACCGGGTTAGCTTTGCCCGCATCGTCAATGTGCCGACCCGCGGCATCGGCGCCAAGTCTATCGAGAATTTTTATGACTGGATGGCCGGTAACGGCTACAACTTGCTCGAAGCCTTAAATAATATTGAGACTTGCGGCCTGGTGACCGCCAAAGCTAAAAAGGGCATGGGCGAACTGGGCGAAATGCTCCTGCGTCTGCGCGAGCTCGTGGACACCACGCCTCCGGCCAGTATCATCGACAGTCTGATCCGCCGCATTGATTACCTCAAGTTTTTGGACGACAACACGCCGCAGGGCGAGTCGCGCCAGGAAAACGTCAAAGAATTGATTGGCGTGGCCCAGGAATACCAGGAGCAGGGATTGTCGACGTTCCTGGAAGAAGTTGCCTTGGTAAGCGATATCGATCAAGCCGACTTTGATGGTAACGCCGTAACTCTCATGACTTTACACGCCGCCAAAGGCCTGGAATTCCCGGCCGTCTTTATGGTGGGCATGGAAGAGTCTATTTTTCCGCATTCCCGCGCTTTGTATGATCAGTTTGAAATGGAAGAAGAGCGCCGGCTCTGTTACGTCGGTATGACCCGTGCGCGCGAAGAGTTATATATGATTTACGCCACCTCGCGCATGTTGTACGGCGGCGCCCAGCACAATCCGCCATCGCGGTTCCTGAGTGAGATCGACGCCCAGTTCCAGCCAAGCGACGAATATGGCTACGGCGCCCCCACCCAGTTTGCGCCGACCGGCTTTAGCCAGGATGTTACCCCGGTTGATGACGGCGAACCGCGCTACGTACCAGAACTAAACGAAGGCGACAGCGTCCGCCACGAAGTATTCGGCGTCGGCAGTGTCGTCGAAATTGAGGGCGATAACGCCACCATTTACTTTAAAGGCAAGGGCGCCAAGAAGTTGAACATCGCTTTTGCGCCCATCAAGAAGCTGTAACAGGGTATACTAGAGGTATGAAACAACTGGCGATGGCTCTCGGCAGGATAGCATCCTGGTTAGCCTGGCCTGCCTACCAGGTCTATTTCCGGCGTGGCGCGCGGACGCGTGTTTTGCTGGTGTCGGGCGATGAAATTCTTGTCTTAAAGGGTTGGATAAATGACGGCACCTATATATTGCCAGGCGGCGGCTTGCATACCGGGGAGGACCCGCTCATCGGCGCGCTGCGCGAAACGCACGAAGAAACCGGCTTACGCCTCCAATCCGGTGATCTGACCCCTTTAGGCACGGACATCTACCGTAAAGCCGGCCTGCATTTTACGTAT
>DASYJQ010000095.1:0-5576 GCA_035996265.1 Saccharimonadales bacterium (SeqCode) | reverse complement strand
TGCGGTTTGCTGCCCGGATGTAGCGCGGTGAGTAATGTTACGCGGTGCCCTTCGGCCAACTGGCGTTTCATGAGTTCGCGCAGCACTATTTCGGCGCCGCCGCGTTCGGGATGCGTATAATCTTTCCAGGCAAGCCATAAGATGTTCATGCCCGCACCCGTTCCCTTTCTAACGCAACCATTGGTACGTTTTCCGGCATGTCATCGATATGGCGGCGGACGACGTACAGTGGGCGGTTGGTAACTTCGGCGTGAATGCTGGCGATGTATAGCGATATCAGCCCCAGGCAGGCCAGCACTAGCCCGACCATCATAACCAGTAATATGGCGAGCATCGCCGTACCGCGAATTTGCCAGCCAAATGGGTCGTGCATCATCCAGCGTTCAACGTACATAACAAGCGCGGCAGGCGTGGCGGTGCCCAGAATGAAAATGCCTAGATAGCCGGCTAGTTTGAGCGGCATCAGACTGTAAGCGGTGAATGAGTTCACGGCCAGAGAGAATAATTGTTTGAATGAATATGAGCGTTCGCCGGCAAACCGTTCGCCGGCGTCAAACGGCACGTAGGCGCGGTGAAAACCAAGCCAATCGATAAGCCCCCGCGTAATGCGGTTGCGCTCTGTCAGTTGCGAGAAGACGTCCATAACCTTGCGGTCAACCAGCCGGAAGTCACTGGCGTGCGGCGTGATTTTGCTGTCGGCAATCAGCTGCATGATTTGGTAAAAACGGTCGCTGGACCAGCGCTTGAACCAGCCTTCTTTTTCGCTGTACTTGCGGACGCCAACAACCACGTCGGCGCCGTTCCGCCATTCGTACAGGAATTTGCTGATCATATTGGGCGGGTGTTGCAAATCGGCGTCGAGCATAATGGCGGCATCACCGCGGGCGGCGTGCAAGCCGGCGCTAATGGCGGCTTCTTTGCCGAAGTTACGGGCGAATTCCACCAGGCGGATTCGTTTGTCGCGCCGCGCCAGTGACTCCAATTGCTCCATCGAATTATCAGTGCTGCCGTCGTCGACAAAAATAAGTTCAAACTTGTAGGCCAGCCGTTCAATGCAGCTGGCCAATTCACGATGCAGCGCTCGTAGGTTCGGCGCTTCATTGTGAACGGGTATGATGATAGACACTAATTTCCCGTGCATTCTAACTCCTTGGGTTAAGAATCCTGGTACACACCAAGATTAGGGAGAGCATCGCGATGCTCCCAATAAGTAAATCGTTAACGATAGCGCTTAATGTGCTGTGCCTGGTAAGCAATAGTGCGTACGTCGCAGCTGCGCCAATAATAATGATAGGCGCCACGGCATAGCGCCGCAGGGCTAAGTAATATGAAACTATTAAATTGAGTGCCGACACAGTAAAAATTGTCACACTTAACTGTGGTAACAGGTAAGAAACCGAAGCATAACCATTCCCCATAAGCAGCGCCACGATGCGTTCCGGCGCTATGATGAATAAAACCAGCACCGGTACGCCGGCAATGCCCAGTAGGGCTAATGATTTTAGAAGCAGACCATGATTGGTGCGGGCGGGGGCATGTATTTTAACCATCGGCATAAGGACGAGTGCGACCGACGCCGTCAAAAAGAATATGATGCGCGCCACGCTCGCCATGCCGGCGTATAGCCCGGCGGTGTGCGGATTAAAATAGTGCTTTACGACGACAACGTCGATGCTGTATTGCAAAGTCACCAGCAGCGAACCGGCCAACACGAGCAGTCCATAGCGCAGCTCCGGCTTGAGTAGTGACATGTTGGGCAACCGGAATAGCTTCTGGCCTTCTGGACGTATTAGGCCGTGCTGACGCGCCCAGACGGCGGCAAATATACAAGCTACGGCCTGCGCGGCGACTAATCCGCCAATAGCGCCCGACGTCCCTGCCCCGACAGCGACCAGCGCCATCGAGAAGAATATTTTACTGCCGGCGCCAATGACATTGACCATCGAAGCCAGGCCAAACTTTTGTTTGCCGCGCAGGAATGCGCCCCGGAATGTGAACGGCACCGATGCCACTAACGCCAGCATCAGTAATACGAATGGCCACGATTCGCCAAACTGCAAGAAATGCTTCAGCTGGTTATGGAATATAATTGTCAGCCCTAGGAGCGCGATACTCGCCACCAGCGCCAGGTGCTCAAATTCCAGCACGACGGCGTCGCGTTTTTCGGGCGAGTTGTAATTGGCCACAACGTTGATTGTCACCAGGCCGAGAACCATTAAGAAAATAGCGACCTGTAAAAATAGCG
Organism: Saccharimonadales bacterium (SeqCode); assembly: GCA_035996265.1. Lineage (GTDB taxonomy): Bacteria > Patescibacteriota > Saccharimonadia > Saccharimonadales > UBA4665 > PMNU01. The sequence goes on along the minus strand of DASYJQ010000095.1, from coordinate 3,331 downwards.
ATATAAGTGTCTGTACTTCGCCGAACGCGGCCGGCGATAACATCCGTCCCATAATCGGGTAATACAGATAGTTAAGTACGCCGACGGCAACCGAACCGACGAAGAAAATGAAGTTATGGCGCAAAAACTTGCTTTGGCGCACAACATGATGAATGTTCACGGGTGTTAAGCCTCCCTGTGCTTGAGGATGAAAACCAGTACTATATAGGTGTTGCTATGCGGCGGCTGGTAAATTATTCACAGCGTAGTCATGAAGAATCGGGACTAGCAGTTGGTGCCCGGTGTGGGCGCTGTCCATGCCCAGCCCGAGCCTTTGGGTGGCGTCGCCGGTAAAAGCGTAATCGGGGATTTCGACTTTTATGTTAAAGTCTTGCCCGGGCGGCGTGTTAGATGCGGCCGCGGCGAGCATTTCGCCATGTGGCGTTTCGGCAATGCGGCCATCGAGAATTTTGTCTAAGTCGCTCACCTTGCTGCCGAAACGCGGCTGCAAGGAAAACTCAAGTACACCGAGCTCGTTGTTTGCGGCGAACCAGGCCGCCAGGGCTGCCGGATCACTGAATTGCCAGCGGTCACGCCGCAGCATAAGGGCGTGGTTCGTGTCGAACGCCGCCCGGCCTAGCCCGTCGCCCCGGGCGTTGTCGGCCATGCCCGCGGCAGTTGTGGCCGCATTTTTAGACAGCACCCTGCGGTTGGCGGCGAAGTCGGCGCTTGGCTGCCATTGCAGCTCTCCTGTACGCGGGTCGGCCGCTAAATCGTGATAGTCGCGTTTTGGCCCGTGCGCAGTCGCGCCTTTGCGGATGCCGCCATCCCCTAGTAGTTGCCCGTAAGGGTGCACTACAGCCGGAACGGCCGAGCCGCCAACACGCGCTACCAGGCGTGCTATTTTGCCGTCAGACCCTTCTAGGCGCGGCATGCCGGCGTTCATAGCCGCTTCAAATAGCGCGGCTTTTCCGTCGGTAGGATTTTTGCGTAGCATGTGTGCGCCGCGAAACGCAATTGCGGCGATTTGGGCCGTGGTGGCCTCGCGCCATGGCTGGTGAATAGCTCGAATAAACCCTTCGGTATCGGCGCCGAGCGCCATTTCGAGCGCCATGCGACCTCGAACCGGATAGTATGCCATACCGTCATAGCCGGCTTTGGTTATGGCTGCTTTATGTTGTGCAACTCCCCACGTTGCTGCTTCTTTTGGAGTAAGGTTCAAATTTGAACCGATAATTGTTACTTGTGCCTCTTTGGTCATAAGGGGTCCTTTCGCCGGCGCGGGAATAATCAAAAAATAAATTCGCCCGGATTATGAGTTGCCCGTATCACATATGTTTATAACGCTACCCCCTCTCGATAATTACGTTTTGCAGCCATCATGCCCGCAAAACGTTTACGTTAGTTATGATAGCACAATGCCGCTGCGGGCCAAGACGCGCCGGTTACATAGTTTGGCGTAATTCGTGGCTGACCTGTTCGAGCGTCTCTGCAGTTTCCTGTAAGCGTCGTTGCAGCCGGTGCAGTTCTGTCACGTTATGCGTAATGCAAGCAATTTGTGTACACGTACCGACGGAATTAAAAATCGGTATAAGTTGTACCTCGTAGACTTGTTTACCCATTGGAACCTCGTATTCTTCGGTAAATGCCTGTCTTTTTTTGGTTTTTACAACTGTTTGATATCTTTTAACTAGTTTTTCATAAGTTTTTGGTTGGGTTATTTCCTGGACTGTCTTGCCGATTTCTTCGGTCGTATGGCCGCTACCGCGATTAAATCCTTTGTTAACCATCAGCAGACGAAAGGTGTTATTCGGTTCAACGCCAATAAGTAGAATGGCGTCGTGGATATTGTCAAAGACGGTGGTCAGGTATTGGATGAATACCATCGATGATGTTTCTGAAGCCATAGTGTACATTTCATGATACAGTATGCCCGCCCCTAAAGTCCAAGAACTATCTTATTGCGAACATTTGTTCAGTTTCTTATACTAGAGATTACTATGTACGACCCAGACAAGTTTAAAGCCGTTCGCACCACTCCTTCACAGGCCCGCGGCAAAGAGCGAGTGCGGGTTATCCTTGCTTCGGCGCTCGAGCTGTTCCAGCAGTACGGTCTCGAAGAAGTCACGACTAATGATATCGCCGCCCAAGCCAAGATTCCGATCGGATCGCTCTACCGCTACTATCCCAATAAGGACGCCATTATGGTGGCGCTTACCGAGTTGTACGTCGACGATCTGACCAAAATTTTCGATGATATCGGCAAACACCAGATGCTTCCCTATCTGTCCTGGGATGAGGTGCTGCTGTTGATGGTTGACGCCTGGGTAACCTATTCGCGCATGAACGGCCCCTTTGAGTTTTTGTACGCCGAAAAAGCCAATCCCCGTTTGCACGCCCTGAGCCGTCCAGCCTGGACTAAATTTATCGGTAGTTTTTTCGCCGTGCTTAAACGCCGTTGCCCGCAGTCGACGGACCGTGAACTTATGATCTGTTTTCAGTTGTGCCTTAGCGCGGCAGAGCTTGGTATTAACGATAACTACCTAGAAATCACCGGCCCGAACGCTCATCACGACGCCGTTAGCGCTGTCGCCAGCTATATGCTCCGTTGTTGTAATCGTCATGTCCACCCCAAGTAGCTTGCCAATGCCTGCGGGTGCCCCTACAATCTGATTAATAGATGGTGAAACGCTTTATCCCCAATCGAATACTTATCGTGGCTTGCGCCTTGCTGTTAGCGGGAAACGTCGGGTGGATTATGCGAGATACGCCAACCGCCGATCAAAGTTCATCGCAACAGGCATCGCAGCGTCAATTTCCCCTGCTCTCCAAACGAATACTGTCCGACGACCCGAACGATATTTTGATTAATTTCGTACCGCTGCGCAAAGACCTAACGGCCCGCTTTGCCGCTCTGAATGGTCAGAAGAGTTTCTATTTCGAATATTTGCCTGATGGTACGTCGATACGGGTCGGATCTGACGACCAGCTGGTGGCTGCTTCCCTCATCAAAGTGCCACTGAGTATGAACCTGTATAGAGCCGCCGAGTTGGGCCGTATTAGCCTGGATAAGACGGTAACCATCACCAACTCCGAGATCGACAATGCCTACGGTAATCTATGGCAAAAAGGCGCCGGCGCCAAGATTACCTTGCGCCAGGCCGCTCGACTGGCGCTCACGGAATCCGACAATACGGCCACGCATGTTATTTTTGATAACATCAAAGGTTTGCTCAGTGCTGACGAAGAATCCATGGCCCGGCTGGACGTCGACCAGAATATGGAAGCCGGCCAGGCGGTTATTAACGCCAAATCGTATGCGTCCGTTTTGAAGAGCCTGTACTTTTCATCA
>DASYJQ010000094.1:0-7813 GCA_035996265.1 Saccharimonadales bacterium (SeqCode) | reverse complement strand
CGCCGTTGGCAGCCAGCGACGTCGCGCCAGTGCCGCCGTTGCTAACCGTCAAAGCGTTGCCTAACGACAGCCCGCCAGTGACAACGTTCAAATCGCCAGTTACGGTGACCGTGTTGCCGCTCTGACTTATAACCGAATCCTCAATATTTTGCGACGAGGTAAACAGCGCCAAAGCCCCGCTAGTACCGCCGCCACTAGTAACTGTTCCCGTACCCGCGCCGGTATTACTAACCGTAAAGCTACCGTTCCCATTGTTGGTAACGGCAATATCGGTACCTGGCAACAAATTCAGCACACCGCTATTCTGCAACGCATTGCCGGTCATGCTCAAGCCGTTGCCGACAGTTATAGCACCGGTACTGCCGCCAAAGCTGGAAACGCGAGCGGCCTGGGTCGCTATTAGCTGATTGCCGACAACACTTAAGCCGCCGCCCAGTGTTATGGCGCCGGTCACACCGCCAATATTTTGAACTACCGAGCCTTGCGCAGTAAGCGGCACAAAAGCCGTGCCGTTGTAGTACGCTAATTCGTTAGTGTTCTGGTCGTAGTACATCTGTCCGGCAGTCGGTGCGTTGGGTTGCACCGAAGGGCTGACCGTCAGGCCGTCGTTCAACGTCAGTGAACCGTTAATAACTACATTGCTCGGCCCAAAGGCAATACCATTACTGCCAGCGACAAAGCCGGTCAGCGGTATTTTTTGCGTACTGTACTGCGTAGCAACACCAGTGTTACTCCTCAGGTTGTCCCTGTTTTTGTGGCTGGCGCTCGTGACCACCAACACTCCGGCGCCGATAATCACCAGGGCCAAAACTACCAGATCAGCTCGCCTAAGCATTTTCGTCCACAGGCCCGTGAGACTGCGGTGCGCAGGAATCGAAGCCTGGACCACTTGGGATAAAGAGTTCGGATCTGTGGACAATAGCTCGGATTCAAGGCCGGATAAACCCGCGCCGGCGTAGGTCGAACTAGGAGTTATTGGTACCCCATCATCACTTACAGTTCGGCCTTGATTTTGATTATCCACGTATTTGTTTTCCCTAGAGGGTTTTTCTCTGTTCTAATTCTACCTTGCTTACGCTTATGCAACAAGTATTTTTCACCACACGGTACCCCATAAAAAAACTGTGGATAACTTAGGTTGACAGCCTTTTTTGAAAACATAGTTGTCCTATCATCAGGACACATCCTAAGCAAGAATAGTCATGTATAGCCACATACGGCTACACACTCGGCGGCCAAGCTTTAAACATACGCAAATAAAAAATACCATATATGCTTTATATGGTATTTAACTGGCACCTACTACTGCAACGAATTAATATATCCGACCCATTGCGGGTCGGAAAGCTTGCTTTCAGACTTAATAAGGACCAGGAGATCGTGTTTTGCGACTATAGCCGACTGCGGGCCGAGGTGCGATGTACCGACGTATGCTGGGATGTCACCGTTCACTGCCAGCTTATCATCAGCGCTGAACTGCTTGGCCAGCTTACTGATCTCATCGTTGAGATTCGTTTTAAAGTTAGCCGGCAATGGCTGTTCGCTGACAGTAAGTTTAACACTGTTCAGTGTATCGGCATAGGCGAATACTGGGTCTTTATCCGGCGGGCTCACCCTGCCCCAACCCCCCAATTCGGCGATGTTCTTGCTTTTCGGCAAAATAGTCGGATATTCCGGCGTTTGTACGGCCTGATTGTTGGCGCTGAGCACACCGGCCCGGTTTTTACTGCTTACTTCGGTGGCAGGCTTATTGCCTACCAGGTTATAGACGCTAAAGCCTACGATCGCAACCGCCATTACACTGCCGCCGATTAATAACGGCTTCTTACCGGGCTTCGGCAATTTTTTATAGATGACGGCCGGGCTGAGGAGCTTGCGAAGCTTCGACAGGTCCGGTAAACCCGGCAAACTGATAGTAAGGGCTATCTCTTTGGGTTGGCTGGCTTTTGGTTTTACTACTGGCGTTACACCGGTGATTTCCCGGCGGTTAAAGAACCGGCCTTTTTGCTTCTTGGCTTTTTTGGCAGCCTTAAGCTTGTCCTGCTCAATAGCCTCAGCCAGCGGTATACGGCGCTGCTCGGCCCAAACGTCGCCAATGTCACTTCCTTGGCTCGCAGGCCGCAGCCGCCCGTCAGCCGATCGTGTGAAGACCGGCCGCGGCCGCTGGTTAGAATCAAATTGTCGGTCTGCCATGCTTATGTATAAGTATACAAGAGATAACCTGTGGTGCTACCTTCCCCAGGCCAAACACCAGAAATTACAGCTTCAGATCAAGTCCCTGCTGGGTTTGGTCACGGAAGTCACGCCCATGCATCAGACGTTTTGCGGTTGGCGATGAATAGTGAAGGCCGTACTGAAAAATAGTGGGCTGATTAGCGTCAGTAAACGAGAAACTTTGCTCCATATTAATGTCAAAAGATAAGAAAAACCATCTGGCAAGAATCTGGTCGACCGCGCTCCCATCTAAAGCGCTCACCGAATAAGCATGCTCATTTACTAATGGCGAAACAACCGTCGTCACCCCCCAAGAGTTAGCCGCCTCCCGGCTAGACTTATAGGTGAGACGCCACAATTCTATATCCACGCCATTATTAACAGCATTCGTAAGATAAATAACCAACTTTTGAGGAGTGCCATCACCGTTAAGATCGGCGTATTTGGAAAAAGAAGCTTTCATGGCTTGTGATTGCTCGCCGCCGTACGGTATGACATTAGAGCTAATAACGTTCGTGCAGTCGTCGCCGCCAAGTACGTAGTAATAGCCATTAAAAAACGCTCCGCCCGCCCCGAACCGGGCTGTCGAGAAGGTATTAGCCCCCTGTGACCAGTCACTCGTCGTACCCGTACTATTCACAGACGCTATCCAGGTTGTGGCCGAGCAAGTGGCAGTAGCCGATCTGCCTCCAGACAAATATATGTATCCGTTAGCGGCGATTACGTTTGCCTGTTGGACTGGATTTGGCAAGTCAGTACCAAACCCCCAGCTGCCGGTGGCCGCCCCTGTTGTCGGGCTAAGCTGTACAGACTGCACATCCTGTAAAAAAGCGCTGCCGGTGTTGCCACCGATAACAAACAGGTAACCGGCTACTATAACGGTCGAATGATTATAGCGGCCTGTCGTAAAGCCGGTTGTAGGTGTCCAACTGGCAATCGTGCCGCCGGCAGACTGATCCGGGCTGTAATATACCAATGACTGAGCAGCACCACCCGCATTGGCTCCCCCTGTAGTATAAATATGCCCGTCAAAAGTATCGCAGCTGAGACTGCTAAGCGCTGTAGGAAGCACTGTTGTCGTATTCCATGCCCCCGGTAACCCACTAGCACCAATTTGGCTATAGTACACCGTGGCGACCGTCGTCCCGGTGCTATCCTTACCTCCCATAAAATAAAGATAGCCGCCAACACCTACTACGCAACCATCCATAATAGAGGCGCCGAGCGTGCCCCCGGAGGCCCAGGCGCCAATTGATCCATCGGGGTTTAGGGGCGCATAATACACCGTATTTAAATAATTACCAGCAGTAGCACAAACTGACGTGGCCACTGTATAAGCACTACAACCTCCAGCGATATAGACATAGCCGTTATAGGCAACCGATGCCGCATCAGTACGATTGGTAGTGTATACATTTGTCGCGTTAGTCCAAGCACTCGTGCCCTTATTACCGGCATTATAAATTTCGACATATTCGACAACCTTTGATGCGCCCAAAGCACCCGATGTCGCACAGCTCGTCGGCGGGTTGCCGTTAGTGCAGCCGCCGGCAATGTATATTCGGCCGTTTGAAAATACTGATCCAGGATCCCAACGAGGAGTAATCTGAATAACCGAACTGGTGAGGTTGGCGGCTATATTACCCGTGGACAAATCTATCTGGCCGATATCAATCGTGCCATATGTCTGGCCAGCGCCACCATTACCGGCTGCATTATGCCCGCCGAGGACGTAAAAGTAGCCATTCATGGCATAGGCATTTGCTCGCCGCAACGGGTTAGGCATAACACCGGCAGTACCGAGGGTGGCATTCGCCGTTGTTCCCAAGGGGCCAAGCCAGTTGACAATCGTCCCAGCGGTACCCAGTTTGGCATAGAGCACCGTCGTAGTCTGAGCATTGGCCTGAGTAGCGCCACCTGCTAGATATACATAACCATTATAGACGGCACCCCCCATAGCGGCCGTAGCCGTTGGCATAGCGGTCTGGGCATTAAATGTGGCGATCAGACCTGTGGCAGCAGCGATCTGCCCGGAAAATGTGTTGGCCGCATAGTTTCCACTGGCGCAGCCAAAGGTCGTTGTCGTAGCGGAACAACCTCCGAATGTAAACAGATATCCGTGATAGACTACTGCCGACATACTGTATTTGCTGACACCTAGGGTGCCCATGCCCGTGTTCGTCCAATTCGCCTTAATATTACCACCAGTGGCGTTGGTTTGAGCAATCCAAGTTTTGTTTGTAGCACCGGTACCATTAGCGTAACCACCAGTGAGATATATATAACCGTTGTATGTTGCGACACCGAAAGCGGCCAGGCCAGTCACCCCATTGAGAGTAAAAGTGCTGTCAGTCCATGAACCAAGCGAACCGTCAGCACTAATAAGCGCGTAGGATGTTACATTTGAAGTGTCCACACCGCCGCCATTCTGGCAACCATTCGTGGTACCCGTATCGACACTTTTACAGCCGCCAATAACATATATATAACCACCTACAACGACTGAACCAAATTCGTAAATTCCTGTATTTAATGACGTCGCCGTATGTAATGGACCGAGCTGACCGGGCGTAGCTATGCTGTCGTACACTTGCGTGTTCAATGCAGTAGTGCATTGAACCGCGCTAGTACTCATAACTGAACAACCGGCGAAGACATAAATGGCACCTCTCCAAAACTGCAGGCTTCCGCCGACTTGCTGGCGGGAAGCGATCGTAGTGGCAATACTGGACCAGGCGCCCAGCGTACCGTCCGCATTTATCTGCGCCACTTCTATGTCGCTCTGTATGTTCCCTGTTGCCGTACAGGTTTGGCTAGCGTTAAGCGTATTACAGCCGCCCTCTACGTACATATAGCCGTCATTCATCGCCGCCAGAGTACCGCCCATGGCAGTACGTGCGGTAATCATTGGCGATGTCGTATCCCAAGTAGCAGTGCCTGCGCCACCATATAAAGAACCGTCCGAAGCCAAAGGTCCCTCCAGGACAGTGTTAGTAGCGGTGCCGGCTAAAGTACCGCCGATCACATAGGCATAGCCGTTATAAATTTTTAAGTCGGCGTCGTAACGAGCAGCTGGCAATACCGAATCGTCCGAAGTAAACGTGCCGATACTGCCATCAGGGTTAATCGATGCGTAGGCAACCGTTGTACTGCCATTACTAGTTAGCGATCCTGTACGGCCGCCCGCTATATAGAGCACATCGTTATACACGGCAGCGCCCAGGCCGCACACACCCGCAGGCAAGGTTGCCGTATTTGTCGTCCAGTTAGCACTGAGCTGACCATTAGTTTGAATACGGTTGTAGTAAATAGAGCTACTAACGCCAGCACACGTAGTGTCGGTTGTTGAACCGCCAATGGCGTACATATAACCGTTATAAGCTATCAGCTGAAACCGCGACAGTGCCGCCGGTAAGACTGTGGTTGTGGCCCAGCTTCCAATCGACGAATTCACCTTACTGACGGCTGCATATTCGACGGTAGAGATATTGGATGTACTACCTGCTGCAGCGCCTCCCGCCACGTAGGCATAGTCGTCGTATATTGTTGCGCCATTTAAAAAGCGGGCGGTACCTAGGTTATTGCCATTGGTCGTCCAGCTCGTAGTCACCACTCCACCAGTAACCACACCGCGAGAAATATTGCCGGTTGTGGCGTTAAAGTCGATGTTTGATTCTTGATTAGTATCCCGAAACAAATCGGATGTACTGATAACAGTAACTGCTGGATCGACCGTTAGTGGAAACATTGCCTTTTTAAGGCCTGTTGTAACTGAAGTTAGAACATTGCCCTTTAGCTCGAAATGAGTCTTTGCCGACGACACCGTATGGCCAGCTTGATACACCACTGGGGTTGGCAACGAAAAAAGATACTTATCTTTTTTGGCGTGTTGTAATGCTTTTTGCAGTAGCGCCGCATCTTTATCGCTTCCGGTCGAAGTTGAACTACTGATGGGCAGACTGCTGCCATAAACACCGACGGACCCATCGGATTGCAGCCGTGCGGATAAACCTTGGGAGTCTAAATCCATGTCATAGTCTAACTTCATAGTATCCCCGTTGGCATGGTCAAGAACAACGTCTTCCTTAACCCCGGTAGCCTGCATTGTATACACGAGCCAACCCGTACCGTCGGTTAAAGGATACACCACTCTATTAGCGTCTTGCTTACCTTCTAACAACCCGAACTTTGGCTTAATCTTAACCGAGACCGACGAGATGGGATCGGTCACTTCTATACCGCTGGCCGGATCTTCATTAATGATTGCCTTTACCTTTGGGCCACCGCTTGTATCGGCATCAGTAGAAGTGGGATTGTAATTATCATTGAAGTTAAATGACCTCTTCTTGGCATCGTGAACCAGTTTGCTGCCCAAAAACGTATCTTTTGCCTGTAATAGCGTTTCAGACTTACCTAACGCGTATGTGTGTGCGACGAAGTATGGTTGGATGACTGTGATAAGTTGCGCACCCACTACTACTGCCGCAATGAGGGCAAAAACCATTCGCACACGCACGTCGCGTAAAAAGCGCAAATGTCGTTTGAAGCTAGGACTCAGTTTGATCCTTGGTAGCAAGGGTCCTTTGATGTTTATTCTAAATACAATTTTACGATGCGGCGGTACTGGACGGTTTTGCCGCGGCGTATCCATCTTAAAAGAATTGCTGGCTCGACTTGTCGGATGCTCTAAAGGTGCACGCTGCATTGGCCGCGATGAGTCTCCCCGCTCTGGTGTTCGTATTTTTATGTTATCCATGAGTCAGGCCTGAAATCTTCCCTAGAACTCCCCTAATGGTTACATTGTACCATTGCTGAAATTTTATTTCTGTATCGCTACTTGTTGGTGTATGTGAAGTTAAGGTTCTCTACGTACACATTGGCGTTACTCTGCGATTTAACATTTATCTTAAAGATAACGTTGTTGCCACCAGCAAAGGCACAACTACTACTTTCGTTGCCGTTAATACCCACTGTACTCCATACATTAGCCCCACCGGCAGTTGTGACGTCGGTCGCAGTACCGCAAGCCGTAATTGCAGAACCTGTACTCTTGAACATTTCGTAGGTCACAATACCGTTTGTAGTATTGTCTGTGCGTGCAGTAAGGGTGACAGTGCTGTCGCTAATAAAGTTATTGAACGTCGTTGGGAGTTTGTACGTAACATATATGCTATAAACTTGCTGGGTACTCTGGGGAGTTGTCCATTTATAGAAGTTTCGCGCATCGTGTGTGCCGCACAATGTACCGACCACTAGGACGCCCGCTTCGTTAGAACAAAAGTCCGAAGTTAATGTCCCGATTCCCGTGCCGTCTAATACGGCTCCAGTATATTCAGGTGTCAGTGTAACGATCGCGTTCGGCGCCGCGCCACAAGCACCCCAGTTATTGCCGTCGTAACACTGGATCTTGCCCTGTGTAGTGTCAAAGTACATCGAACCAGCCAGCGATGCATTCGAACCCGTGAATGGATTTGCTGCGTAGGCGTCCAGGGTTAGGAGCGTCAAGCCTTGGCTAATGGCGCCGCCCACCTTCAGGTCGCCGACGTTTGAAGCACCACTACTGTTTTGCTGCACCACGCTGACGTTATCGATGTCAATT
>DASYJQ010000093.1:0-1589 GCA_035996265.1 Saccharimonadales bacterium (SeqCode) | reverse complement strand
AAACATTGGATGGCATCGACGTCATCCGGGTCGGCACGAACCGCTATATCCACCCATTGCAGGCGTTGTGGTATTACTTGCGCCACTTGCGCGGCAAATACGACATCCTAATCGAAACCGTTAACACCGCACCGTACTTTAGTTTGCTGTTCCGGGGCACCGCCAAACGTTTCGCGTTTTACCACCAGCTGGCCCGCGAGATTTGGTACTTCGAAACCAAAAACCCGCTCAACCATCTTGGGTATCACATCATTGAACCGATCGCCACCTGGCTGCTGAGCCGGGCGCACGCCCCGCTAATTACTGTTTCGGACAGCACCAAAAAGGACTTGGCGCGCTTTGGCTGGAGTCCGGAACATACCCACTTAATTTCGGAAGGTATCGAAATTTCACCGATCCGTGATTTGGCGGCAAATAACAAGTTTGATAAACCGACGATGCTGTCACTCGGCGCCATGCGCGGCATGAAGCGTACCATCGATCAAATCAAAGCCTTTAAATTAGCCAAGCAGGACATCCCTGATCTGCAACTCAAAATTGCCGGCGATAGCAGCGGCGCGTACGGCAAAACAGTGCTCGATTACATCCAAAAATGCCCGTTCCGCGATGACATCGAATACTTGGGCCGTGTCACTTACGACCAAAAAATCGAACTGATGCAGCGCGCCCACATCATTACCGTCACCAGTGTTAAGGAGGGCTGGGGACTGATCGTTACCGAAGCGGCCAGCCAGGGGACACCGGCCGTGGTATACGATGTTGACGGTCTGCGCGACAGCGTCCAGCCCGGCCGCACCGGCCTCGTTACCCGCCAATCACCGCATGCCCTGGCCGACGGCATCGTCCACATGTTGAGCGACCAACGCCGCTATGCGCGCATACGTAAGCGGGCTTGGGAATGGAGCAAACAAATAACCTTCGACAAAAGTTACCAGGATTTTAAACATATTACAGAAGGAGCAGCAGCATGAGCAATCCGCTGGTTTCAGTCATTGTCACCACCCGTAACAACCACGATACTCTCGACGCCTGTCTGGCCTCGATCGTCAACCAAACCTACCAGCCTATCGAACTCGTAGTCGTCGACCGCGATTCATCCGACGGCACTAAAATGATCGCCCGGTACTATACCAGCTTGGTATTCAACTGTGGCCCGGAACGCAGCGCGCAGCGTAACTTCGCCGTTGATAAAGCCAGCGGCGAGTATGTCGTCATTATCGATTCCGACATGGAACTCACGCCGCATGTAATTCAAGACTGTGTGGACGTCATGCATTACAAGCCGCAGACGGCCGGCATTATCATCCCCGAAGAATCATTCGGACGCGGTTTTTGGGCGCAATGCAAAAGCTTGGAGCGCTCGTTCTACCACGGGCAGGACGCCATCGAAGCGGCTCGCTTCTTTAGCAAAGACACGTACGTCAGCCTGGGCGGCTATGACGAATCGATGGTTAGCGGCGAAGATTGGGACTTGTCGGCCCGCGCCCGCAACCTGGGGCGCATCGAACGCGTGTCATCGCTGATCCGCCACAACGAAGGCCACTTCAAGCTCATGAAGTCACTGCAAAAGAAGTATTACTACGCCGGTC
>DASYJQ010000092.1:0-2410 GCA_035996265.1 Saccharimonadales bacterium (SeqCode) | reverse complement strand
TGGGGCCATCGAGCACCCCGCCACACCGTGTTAAAATACATCTATTAGGCAGGAGGTGGATGATGGCAGAGCATGATTTTTCCGGAGTGTGGCGCCGCAGCTATAGGTATCGCAGCAGCTCGTGCAATGCGGATTTTGAGGATGAACACCACCTGAATTGTAAAGATAGTAATAATATTGGAGGGTTGTAACTATGACGGAAGAAGCTGATAACACATTTGCCGGCGCCTGGTATTCCTATCACTGGTATCCGACGATTGACGACGCGGCCGAAGAGAGCAGTGAATACCAAATGACTGCTCATCAGGAAGGCGACCAAGTGGTATTTGAGAGTAAGCCCACCGAAAACGGTGCATATATGTTGGCGCGTTTAGATATCGACGGCGATATTGCCAGCGGCTCCTGGCACGAAGACACGTCCCCGCAGGGCGAGTACGAAGGCATGCTATATAGCGGCGCAGGGCAGCTGATTGTTGCCAAAGACAAGCGAACTATGGAAGGGCTATGGGCAGGCGCGGGTATGGACCACACTGCTAATAAGTTGCGCATTTATACCGGACGTTGGGAATTCCGGCGAGAACGCCGCCCATCCACCGACTAGGCAGGTCAGGCTTGTTCTGACGGTGATGCCGCCAGCCAGTTGGTCAGGCCGACGAGGGGTTCGAGGTCTTCTTCGATAACGATGTCGTAACCGGCGGCCCAGCTCTTCTGGAGGTAATCGTCGCTCGCGGCGCAATCGCACACGCGAATGCGCAGGACGTCTTTTTCGCCCTCAACCATCTTGGCGTCTTCCAGGGTGTCGCCAATCAGTACGGTTAGCGGCCGGGCAGATGCAATATGCGATACCCACTGTTTAACGTTTTCGTTTTTATTATTGGTTAGGATCATGCTGTCTTTATCCCAGCCAATAATGCGGCCGTCGTCGTCAAACTGCAGCTTGATAGACAAAAGCAGGGTCGGATGAATATTGTTTTCGCGGGCAATGAGTTCGATGATGTCGCGGATTCCGGCCGATAAAATAACCGTGGGGATGCGCGCTGCTTCGCAGGCGGCGAACAGCGCCTCGCTGCCGTCGCGCAGGCGCACTTGCGTAGCGGCCTGCTCCATATCACGGCGGTTGGTGCCGTGGGTGGCGTGCAAATCCAGCAAGGTGGTTGAAAAAGTGTGGGCGTCTTCCTGAGTCAGGCGGCCTTCATCTTCCATTTTGAGGTATTTGTCACGGACGGCGTCGCTAATTTTGCGCCCTTCCTCAGAGAGTAAGCCGTGTAATATCTGCCAGGTAGTAGTATTGTCGCCAGTGTGTTTGCTGGTCGTCAGGGTGCGGTCGAAGTCAAACAAATAGTAAATTCGCTCAGGTCCAGCTTGGGCAAAATACCGTAACTTCTCGGTTACTTTTACCGGGTCGCTGAGAATAAGGTTCTGGGGGTCGTGGGGATTAAAATTCATGACAGCCATTTTGTTGGATATAATAGTCTAAACTCTTGAAGAGCTAATAGTAAAGCGGATTTTTTACGAATACAGCCCTTGCACGGCTCTGATATAATAGTCTAACGAAGGAGTAACACGATATGGCGCCAGACAACAATTATGATTTTTCCGGAGTGTGGCTCAGTACTTATACGTTTACGAGCGGTGTAACCGGCGATTTACTGGAGACAGAACACTATGTGACTATGCAACGACTCGGTAACCAGTTGGTGATTCAGAGCATTCCGAATACCAGCGGTTCTTATATGATGGCTCGCTTTACTCTTGATGGCCCGATTGCCACCGGGAGCTACCAAAGTCAGAATTCTCCGCTCAGCTCTACTAAAGGAGCTATTTATTACGGAGCTGCTCAGCTTGTTCTGGACGATAACGGCAAGATTTTCAGGGGCATGGGAATTGGTTACGGTAAAGACATGAAGGTTAAGCCGAGCGATTGGCAAATCGAGCATGTTGGCCAGCGCAACGTCAGCCGTAAAGAATTACAGAAGGTCCGTTTCAACGAACCTGTCGCTACCAAAGAAGCTAAAAAAGATTAATACCAGCCGCACGGCCGTGCGGGGTATTAGCTCATTTGGTAGAGCGCCTGCATCGCACGCAGGAGGTGGGCGGTTCGAATCCGCCATACTCCACCAATAGGTATATTCAGTGTCACATGACGGCAAAGTTTGTTAGCCCCGCCGAGCTGCTCTTGACGCCACGGCGAAAGCACCCAATACTACAACCATATGCAAGATGCTGTCATTAGCGCTAATAACGTCGTTATCGTTCGGGGTGCTACTACTGCCCTTGACAGGGTGTCATTTACTATTACTCCCGGTAAGATCACCGGCCTTATCGGCCCGAGCGGTTCGGGCAAAACAACGCTCATGCGGGCGATTGTCGGTGCCCAGCTTATCACCAGCGGTACATTGACCGTCTTAGG
>DASYJQ010000091.1:0-14160 GCA_035996265.1 Saccharimonadales bacterium (SeqCode) | reverse complement strand
ATACACACCGCACGAACTCCAAAAGATACCGCTCAAAGATATCATTACGACCAACTACTGGCAGAACGCCCACGCCAGCGTGGAACTGCGCGGCGTGGAGCGCCGGGTAGATTTGCGCCACCTAGTTTTGGCATCTTTGTTGAGTGTATAGATGTGCCATAATAAGGGAATGAAAAACGCAATTATCCTCCACGGCTGCCCGAGCAAACAAGAGTACTATGATCCGGCAACTCCATCTGAAAGCAATTCGCACTGGTTGCCGTGGCTGCAAAAGCAGCTGATTGTAAAAGACATACTGGCGGTAACACCCGAGGTGCCATTCGCATTTGATCGCAACTGGGCGGTCTGGCAAAAAGAGGTTGAGCGTTTTGACATGGGGCCGGACACCAAACTGGTCGGCCATAGCACTGGCGCCGGTTTTTGGATCAAATACCTCAGTATTCATCCGGAATTAAAGGTCAACAAAGTTGTGTTGGTAGCGCCATGGCTCGACCCGTTCCAGGAGCATACCAAAAACTTTTTTGACGATTTTAAGATAGACAAAGGATTGGTCAGCCGCACCGCTGGCGTGACGGTGTTCTATTCCGACGACGACCAGGCTGACATCCTCAAGACAGTCGACATCGTACGGGAGCAAGTTACGAGCATCAAATTTAAAGAATTCCACGGCTACAAACATTTTTGTTTCGGCGATATGAAAACAATTGAATTCCCGGAATTGTTAGAGGAGGTGGCAGCGAAGCTGAGCTAAGTGTGATTCCTATAATGCTATTGCTTATATGTCTACTATATGATATAGTGACAACATTATGGCACACTCCCACGCAGCCCCTGAAGATCCAATTACGCTTAGTGCAGCCGCAGAATATGCAGGTTTTGCTTTACAGAATGAAGAACTGGTAACAGCCGAACGGGTCGCTCATAACGATGGTGGCGGACGCCACCGGGCAGCAGCAGAGGTGGCGGTAGGAGGAGCAGTCGAAGCTGACTCTGAGGTAAAACGATACGCCCGCCATCGCCGCCCTGATGATGAAGCCGCAGAGCAGGCCGCACCCGTCGCTGCAGACGTCGCCAAAGATGAAACTGCCGCCAAAGTGGCGGATACTGTCGAAGCGCCGAGCACACTCGTAGAATTACTCCCGCCGCCGCCCGACGAACTGCTTGCGGATATGCGCAAAGTAGTCCATGAGCACGCTAGCGAGCCGCAAATCAAAGAGCAGGTAGGAACTATACGCAAGGAAAGTGAGCCGAATGGCGGTTACTTTGCCATTTACACCGAGGCAATCGCCGGTGACGGGCTCAAGACAAGGCGGGCTATGGGCGAAGCGGCACGTGCCGCTGCACTGGCTAAGCCTCCTGAAGCCCGCACTGATTTTGATGACTTCATTTTGTCCCAAAACGAGGCTACGCATGGCCAAACCCGCGATCCGCGCCATAGCTATTACCGAGCCGAGCGGCGTGTAGTTGACGAATTGCGTGATGGGCATATGCCTGCGGAATTCCGTGACGTAGAATCACTGGAGCAAGCTGTTGCGTATATGGTCGAGGCTGGCCTGGCGGATTTGCCGGACCGGCGTAACTGGCGCCGCAGCGTCCTGCTGATGGACGCTGGTGCCGCACTGCGCGAAGCAACCCTGCGCGTACCTGACTTTAACCCGACACGTGCCGGTCTGTTTCGATTGTACGACCGCAGCATACTTATGAAGGCAGCACTGCGCGCCGAGAGTTCCCACTGGGGCCGCAACCGTTCTGAACACGGTAGCTCAGTAGACTGGATGGCGGGAATGGTAGGCAGTATGCTAGACAACGCCGAAGACACGATTGCTACAATACACCTACAGAACCGTGCCGAGTTGCTTGCGCCCGACGCTATATCCACTGACGAGCAGTAGTATGCGGTATAATTCGTTCCATGAGCGAATTATCCCCAATCGACGTAGAAAAAATCATTAAAGACTATTTGCAGAATGTACTGCATATGTCCCTGGGCACTTGCGTAGACAACAAGCCCTGGGTATGTGAAGTGCACTTTGTATATGACGACGGCCTGAACTTGTACTGGCGGTCTAAAACGGCGCGGCGGCACAGCCAGGAAATTGCCGTGAACCCGCACGTTGCAGGCAATATCGTGACGCAGCACGCCAAGGGTGTGGCGCCGCGTGGCGTGTACTTTGAAGGCATCGCCGAGCAACTGGAAAACGTCGATGAAAACCACCCGGCATACATCGAATACTGCAAACGTATCGGCACCGGCCCGGAAATTTTAGAAGACGCCTGCAATCCGGAAGGGCACCAATTCTACAAAGTTACGGTCAGCGATTTTTACTTGTTTGACGCCCGCGAATCGAAGCCGTCAAACAAATATCATGTGGCGTGGGGGTCTAAAAAGTAATGGCGCCACGGTATTGCAGCCAGTGCGGGGCAGAAGCGCCGCAAGATAAAGCTGTCCAAAATTTGTATGTCTGCGCAAACGGCCACCAGAACTGGGTCAACCCGCTGACGGGTTGTTGCGCCTACATACTCAAAGACGGCAAAGTTTTATTCGGTGTTCGCAGCGGCAAACTCTATCCCGGCAAGCTGGAGATACCAGGCGGCATATTGGAAATTGGCGAGTCGTTGGAGGAGTGTGCGATCCGTGAATCCAAAGAAGAACTCGGTGTGGACATACGCGTCGTAGGCTATCTGGGTTCGTACCCGTCGCTGTACGATCCGCGCCCGATACTGAATGCGGTATTTGTGGCCGAAATAATCGGCGGCAAAGTTACACCGCTTGACGACATGGGCGGCGGGGAACCAGTGTGGCTTAGTTTGGACAATTTGCCGGCAAAAGACGAGCTGGTCTGGGACTGGCAAGTCAAGAGCCAGCAAGACCTCATCAAGTGGTATAAGAAAAACGGTAGCCGCTAATGCGTTAGCGCCAACATGCGCTATACTGCCCGCATGAACGATAAAGAGAAGACTCAAAAAGATCGAAGCTCGGGAAAGGAGAAACCCGTAGTATTTGCCTTTATCGATAGCCAAAACTTAAACCTAGGGGTGCGATCAGAAGGATGGAAACTTGACTACCGTAAATTCCGCCAATACTTACGGCAGAAATATAGCGTGCAGCAGGCGTGGGTATTCATTGGGTATGTTGCTGGTAATGAGGCATTGTATACCAACCTGCAAAAGTGGGGGTACATTGTCATATTTAAGCCGACGTTGGAGAAACCAGACGGTATAGTAAAAGGGAATGTTGACGCTGAATTAGTACTGCATGCGATGATTGAATACCCTAACTATGAGCGGGCAGTGATAGTATCTGGTGATGGTGATTTTCATTGTCTGATCGAGTACCTAGACAAGCAGAAAAAACTTTTGAAAGTTATTGCGCCAAACCGACAATTTTCGGGTTTGCTGCGTCGCTATTTCCCGTATATAGTTCGGGTCGACAGGCTACGGGCTAGTCTCGAACTCAAGATAAACAAAAAGGCCAGGACGAGCGGTCGACCGAAGTCTTAGGCTTTCCTGGCCATCGTGATGCTTGCATTATAGTGTTTTAGGCCTTTTATTGTCAACTACAGGGAAGTTCGCATACAGGCTGTTTACATAAATACTTGCGCTGGTAAATAGTTTGGGATACTTGGGCAATAAGTTTTATGTAAGGGGTGTTATACGGTAAGATGGATGCAAACAGGCTATCCGTGCCTTGAGTAACAGAAAGGTGCACCGAATGGCAATCTATTATACTGACGGCAGTTGCGAACCGAACCCCGGCAAGGGCGGCTTTGCGGTCATTAAAGACATGAAGGTTTGCATGCTGGGCGGCGAAGCTGCCAGCACCAATATCCGCATGGAAGGTTTTGCCATTATCGCCGCCTTAACCGATGCTGCCGGCGCGCCGTGCAAGATATATACCGATAGCGAATTCTGGATTAATGTGATCACTAAATGGTCGCTGGCTTGGGAAAAGAATAACTGGAAGAAAAAAGGCGGCGCAATCAAGAACCTGGATATTGTTCAGATTGCATGCCCGATGTTCCGCCAATCGCAGGCTGAACTCATTTGGGTCCGCGGCCATAACCTGGACCCCGGCAACGAAATGGCCGACGAGTGGGCTAACAAAGCCCGCCGCGGCGAACGCGTCTAGCCACAATTATTTAGCGGCGTCGATGGTGCTGAGCAGGGCCACCATGGCGGTGCTGATGCGCGGGTCGATCGGCGTGGCTGCGCCGGTAGTGTCGAGATTGATTTTGACGACAAATGGATTTTTGCGGTGCGTGATATGCGCGGCATGGCTGCTGCCGGCCGGCTGCTTGTGGGTCATTTCGTAGGTCTGCGGGACAAATGCCAAACCAAGTTCGGCCAATGGCCCGGCGTAGGGAATGATGCCGATCCAACGGCGGATGAGAGCTAGCTTGCCGCTGGTTTCGACGGTTTCGCCAATCTCGTTGCCCTGGGGATCTAGAACCAGCCAGTGGTCGCGCACGAAGGTGGATTTCATCCCTTTGCGTTTGAGTGAAGCGATGTGCTGGTTGGATTGGCTGTCGATAATATCGTAGGTGCCGCTAAAGTCGACGACTTTACGGGCGGCGATGCGCAATAGTTCTTGCTGCATGGATTCGTCGCTGTATAAACGAATGTCTTCTTTGAGCTTCCAAGCCTTCATGTGTATGAAGCCGACCGGCGTGTCGCCGGGCATGTGGTGCACGTTAATCTTAGCGCCAACCGGTACCCAAAACTTGCGGCGGAATTCGAGCTGTTTGTACGGTGAGTAGTCCATTTAGTTACCTTTAGTTAAAAAATTGAAAATCTTGGCGGGGGCGCGTGCAGCAATATGCTCGGCGATCGGTTCGGTAGTCAGGAATATAGGCAGGACCGTTTCGGCAGACGCATCTATAAAAGCAATTTGTTCGATTTCTTCAACGCCGTGACTAGTTTTAGCGAGGTCGATGTTTAAGTAGTCGGCGCCATTAGTAATGTGGAAGAAAAATTCCAGGTGTTCGCTGCCGCCATGTTCGAATTGCTGCACGAATAGCAGCTCGCCGATGACCGGTTCAATAGCGGTCTCTTCGATCATTTCGCGGTGCAGGGCAGCGATGATGTCTTCGCCTTCGTCCACGCCGCCGCCTGGCACACACCAGTGGCCGCCGCTAATAAATTCGTTGTATGGTTTGAGCTGGGCACACAGTAGTTTACCGTCGTGCATTACAATGCCGCGTACGGCTAGGCGTCTATTCATGGGCTAATAGTACCACAAGTACTTCGGTAGGGCGTTTGAAACCGGGTATTGGTTAGTACTGATGTTACAATGGATTTAGTAGATTTAGGAGTTGTTATGAAGGCAAAAGCAAATATAGCTGCCACCAGGAAGCAGGCAATTATGTATCATACAGTGCGCATTGCGCAGCGTTTTAGCTTATTGGCGCTGGCATTCAGCACAGTGCTGTATTGGGTAACACTAATTACGATTGAAATTAGCGGCACGGCGGCCCGCGAGACAGCCGGGCACCAATGGCGTAATATCGACCAACTGGACGGCGCGCTGCGTACGGCAACCAACCACTTGCTGTGGAACGTGCTGCTGGCCGCCGGCATCGCCTTGGCCCTGACCGCTGCGCTAACGCGCTTCCCACGCGTGTTGCAATTTGAAAAACGGGTGCTTATCGACAGCATAGTCGTTATATTGTTCTGCCTGTTGATGTCGGTGTTTGCCGTCAGCCTGGAGACCAATTTTGTGAGCAACCTGTCTCACCAATACCCCAAGGTATCGTTCTAAGACACCACATAATGGGCGGTAACACAGCAGACAAAACAAAAACTCCACCTACGCCGGAACAGATAAAATCGTTGCTGCAAATGGCCGAAATGCAGTCGATGGGCGGCCAAGCCCACGCCAAACCACCATACCGGGCGCTGCTCATTGTGCTCTGCGCGACGGTCGTGGTGATGGTTGGCGCATATTTGTTGGTCACTTGGGCTGCTCACCACTACTAGATTGCTGGTTGCTAATTTTTACATCAAGCATTTTAGGGGTGGCTAGGGTAGAATGAAGGTTATGTCAGATGAAGAACAAACTCCAACAGATGAAGCTCCAATAGTCGCCGCTAGCGGCGGCGTAAGCGAGCCGCTTAGCAACCAAGATGCGCCGGACGACGTGCTGGCCGAAAAGGACGATGATTACCAGGAAACCGACGTGTTTGCTTGGGCCAATAACTTGTTCGAATACAAAGAAGAACTCAAAATTGAGCTGTTCTGGATAAATAAAAATAACATTGTCTACCGCACGAAGACCGATCCGTCGCTGGAAAAACAATTACAGCCGTTGTTCGTCGATAACTCCCTCGACTTCGTGTTGGACGGCGCCGAGCAGGGCATCGTGGTGCGTGATTTCGCCGATGGCGAATCCGAGACCGGCGTCTTGCAACGAGTGCGCTGGAACAAGGTAGAAAAGCTCCGCGAAGTGATGCACTGGATCCGTACCCAGGAAAGCGAAATCGAAATGTTCACCGAGGAAGAGCACGACCTCAAGCGTATCAAGGGCGCCTTGGCCCGCGTCAGCCACCCCAAAATGGACAAGCCGTTCTACATCATCAAGGCCTTGTCTGGCGGCCAGATGCTCAAAGGCGAGGGCACATGGATGGTACAGGGCAAAGTGTTCAAGGCCTTCCAGGCCGCCGCCCTTAAAATCCCGGCCGAAGCCCACATGCTGGTGCTGGACCAGGACTTGTACGTGTTTAACCAGGCCAAGCTGGACCGTTTGTTCAGCTACGACGCTAAAAAGAACAGTATTGCGGCCAAGAAGGTGCAGGCCATCGAAGAGTACTACAAACTCAGCTTTGCCGAAGGCATGACATTGCAGTCGGCGATTGAAGGCAATAAAGCCCTGATTAATAAGTTACAGAACATCGAAATCGGCGAACTCAAGCAAGAGCAAATTATTGATCATGCCGAAGAGCTGGGCGTTGACCTGATGGTTGACGACGCCGGTGCGATAATTATCATGAACCAGAAAGATCTGGCCAAGTTCGTGAACCTGTTGAACGACGACTACATGGAATCGAATTTGACCGGGCTGCGCTACGAAGTACAGCGTAAGCGGCCGCTCAAACCGAGCAATCCTGACGATATGTTGATGGCCGGCGCGTAGCGCTTATGCTATTATAAAGCTCTAACGACAGAGAGAACCATGACCCGCCCGCGCGTTGCCCGTTTGTTGCTACTGACCTTGTGTGGACTGTTTTTTACCATGGGGTTACAGGGAACTGCCAGCGCAGCCTGTTCAGCGGAGTTACCCAAAGATAAGGGCCAGGACACGTTGCTGCTTAAAGTCGCTAAGGACGGTACTTACCGCGTGTGGGCCAGAGTGTATGCGCCGAACGGCGAGGCTGACGCCTTTTTGATACGGGTCGACGATACCTATTGCGCCATAACCGTTGGCAACAGCGGTAAGCTATCGCCGAAAGCCTTAACCTGGGTTAACTATCAGGACGGGGATACGGCAAAACCGATTGACATTGCATTGACCGCCGGCGACCATACTGTAGTTATGGCCGGCGTCGAGGCCGGTGTGGGCATAGATCGCTTGCTATTTTTGACCGACCGCACTTGTGTGCCAACCGGTAACGGCGATAACTGCGGCGACGTGACCGAAGTGACATTGGCCGGACCGTTTGCAGCCATTGGCAACAGCGGTACGGCTATATCAGTACCGGCGGGAGTTAAAGGCAAATCGCATACCGGCCAGCACATAGCGCTTGCAGCGATAGCCGGCGCAGCAGTGCTTATCGCCGTTGTGGGCGGCATATGGTGGTATCGCCGTAACGCTTGGCGTTCGCCAAAACTTTGGAGTAAGCGGTGAAGAAATTAAGTTTGCGCATCCGTTTACTGCACGATGCTGAACGCACGGTTATGCTGTCGGTTGCGGCGATCATAACCGTTTTGTTAGTTGCGAGCAGCGTGCTGGCCACCGTCCAGCCCCGTATTGAGGCTGAGGCAGGTACGCTTACCGACGGTGCGGTTGTTGCCGACAACGCCGACGCTTCTGGGAGCAAAATGGTGGTGTTCAATAGCCCCGTAGCCGGCGCACCGGCCGCGAGCGGCGCTAAAAAGACTACTCCCGGCACCGGGCCGGCGCCATCAGGCAGTACCGGTGGCACGTCAGGCGGCACGAGTGGCGGCTCATCCGGCGGCGGCACGTCCGCACCGAGCGGTTGGCCTGACGATAATAATACCGGTTATCCGCACGGCGTGGCCGGTGATACCCGTACGCCGGTGACGCTGACGGCATACGCGGGCCCTTGCATATTGACGAGTCCGACCACAATTAACGGCAAAGATATATCATGCCGGATAGAGGTGCGTTCCAGTGGCGTAGTTATAAAAAACAGCCGCATACGGGTGGTCAACGAGAACGCCGTATACGTGAACAACGTGTACCACGTGGTCATCATGGACACCGAACTCGACGGTCAACACGGGGATAATTCTGCCGGCGGCATATCGTTGATCGGCGACGGCAGCTATACCTGTATACGTTGCAATATGCATGGTTCGGGCGATATAGCGCGTATTAACTGGGGCGGGATAGCAATTATCGACTCATGGCTGCACGATCCGTACTGCATCCAGAACAGCTGCCATAATGATGTCATGCAGTCGACTGACGGCAATTGTACGAATGGCGTTGACGGCGTTATTGGCAAGGTCGCCGGTACGACTGACACCGATACTGGCAATTACTGTATTAAGATCGTGCACAACCGCTTAGAAAACCCCAATACGCAAACATCCAATATTTTGCTCAAAGCCGACCAGGGGCCGATCCACAATGTGTTAGAAGATAATAATTTGTTCAATGGCGGCGGCTATACCTTGTATTGGTATGACTCCACCTATCAGATCTCGCAAGGCATCATTCGCAATAACCGTTTTAAGCGGTCGCCAACAGGCGGTTATTGGCCAAACGGCGGTTACTACGGACCGAGTGCTGGCAATGTAGCCGATCAGTCGCGTTGGCCCACCTGGACGAACAACGTTTGGGACGACACCGGCGCGGCTATACCATTCTAAATGGTACACTAGAGGCCATGACATACGAACACGGCAAAGCAGTCGGTATCCGGCATGGCGCATGGTTATGGCGGCATAAGCTGTGGTTTGTAGCGGCCGGGGCCGTAGGCGTCGTGCTGGTTATCGGGCCGGTAGTATTCGCCAATATCACCACCCGGCATGATCGTTTTAGCGCCGCCAACGCCCCGCGCCGCCACGTCGCGATTGTATTCGGGGCAGGAGTTGAGCCGGACGGCACCCCAACGGACTATCTTAAAAAACGCCTGCAGACTGCCGCTAATCTGTACCGTACCGGTACGGTCCAAGTACTGTTGTTGAGCGGCGACAACAGTACGTCGCACCACAATGAGCCGGTGGCTATGCGTACATATATTGAAAGCCTAGGAGTGCCCGAGCAGAGTACCGTACTCGATTACGCCGGATTTAACACCTACGATACTTGCTACCGGGCTAAGGCAATTTTTGGCCTCAGTGACGCCGTGCTCGTGAGCCATGCCTATCATTTGCCGCGGGCGATTATGACCTGTGACCACTTGGGCATCCGCAGTGCCGGTGTTGCCGCCGAGAATGCCGGCCAGGTAGGTCGTGACTTCTCGATGAATTATGTACTGCGTGAGTTTATTTCGACCGATAAGGCCGCTCTGCAAATTGTATTCAAACCCCACCCGACAGCGCTTGGGGCAGCCCAGCCGATACGATAATTTGTAGCTTGCGCATGCCGGTAATGCCCGCCACAATAGGCCACGGGACTATGGCAGTAAAAGGTTTACCCCAGAACGCCGAGCGTGCGCAAGGCAATACGGTACCTCTGCCGCTCCTTGGGGTGGCAAGTGCTTTATTTGACCGCGAAAAAAATCCTCGGCTACTACACCCGAGGATTTTTTACGTCGGCCGCACCCTAACAATGCCGGTTATAGGCAGGTTGGCGAACGGCCGGGAAGCACCGTCGCTTACCTATGCGGCAGTGCTCTCTAAAGATTTGTTGTGTATCGGACAGCATGCGCTTATGCCTTACTGGAGGTCGGCGAATGCCCCGCCATGCCATGCGAGCACTGGACGGTTTTGTGTGGAATATTCAGTTACCTGTATGGGGATTGCCAGCGCTGACGACTGGACGAAAGCGAAAGATAGATATATAGACGATGGCCCGCCGCAAACCTGGGATGATATATGTGCCGGCAATGAAGCAGGGATTGGCGCCCTCGCGGAACTGCTGTTGGCCACCAACCATATGACCGATCTGTTCAGCGCTAATGCTGCACGCTTTGATCAGGCGGCAAATGATTTTGCCATGCACTTGCCGGTGATTATGCAGCATGCCGTCGCCCAAGTGCGCGCCGCTAGACAATCGGCCGGCGGGTAGGCATACTTGAGAGTACATATATAACTTGGGAGGGTTACATGAACGTCGTTGAGGTTAACTGGCTGGCAGTTATATTAGCCACTGCTAGTGCTATGGTCGTCGGTATGATCTGGTACGCAAAGCCGGTATTCGGCACGATATGGATGCATCTGGCTGGCTTGAGCCAGGAACGTATGCGCAAGAATATGGTCTGGCCGATGGTATCGGCAGTACTCGGGTCACTAATTACAGCTTATATTTTGGCCCACGTGACTTTTATGGCCCACGCCTTTTTCAACCAGTCATTCCTGGCTGACGCCTTGACGACAGCCTTTTGGCTGTGGTTCGGATTGTCGTTGACCACGCTGGTAATCCACAACAGCTTTGAACAAAAACCCTGGAAGCTGACTTGGCTGGCGGCAGGCAACCGTTTTGTAACAATTATGATAATGGGATTAATTATTGGATTGATACAGCCCTAACCGGTACATTCAGCCGAAATGCTGTTACAATGAACCGGCACATGACAACGGAGGGTAACAGTTCGTGACGCAAGATGAAGCGCTTGCCATTATGGAGGCCGGTACATCGGTACTATTAACTGGCGCCGCCGGTACGGGTAAGACGTACGTGCTTAGTAAGTTTATTAAGCGCGCCAAAAAACGCGGCCAGAGCGTGGCTGTTACGGCTACGACCGGTTTGGCGGCGACGCATTTAAGCGGCACGACGATCCACGCCTGGTCCGGTATCGGCGTCCACGATACCATCGATAAATATATGGCTACCCAGCTAGGTAAGGCCCGTCAGGAATTAGTCCGCAAAGCGGATGTGTTGATTATCGACGAGATCAGTATGCTGCATGACTTCAGACTGGACATGGTAGACGAAATTTTGCGCGCCGTGCGCGATAGCGATTTGCCGTTTGGCGGCATGCAAGTCATATTATGCGGCGATTTTTTCCAACTGCCGCCGGTCAACCGGCGTGATTCACGGCAGGGTAGCTTTGTAATATCATCGAATGTTTGGCAACAAAATGTGTTCACTGTGTGCTACCTGGAAAAGCAATATCGCCAGAGTGAAGACCAATTGTACACAGATATTTTGAACGGTATCCGCAAAGGCGTGCTTACACGCAGCCAGCTGGATGCCCTCCAAGCCCGGGCGCAAGCCGTCGACGATCCGTTTGCCAACCGTACCCGGTTGCTGACGGTGAATGTCGATGTCGATAGTGTCAACGAAGCCCAGCTCGATGAGCTTGAGGGCAAGGTACACGAGTACGAAATGGAAACCACCGGCGGCAAGCAATATGTTGAGTCCTTGATGCGTTCCTGTTTGGCGCCTGAACTGCTGCGTCTGAAAGAGGGCGCACAGGTGATGTGCATCAAAAACGCCGCCGACCGCAAGTACGCCAACGGCAGCCTGGGTACGGTGGTGGGCTTTGAAAAGCACACCGATTACCCGATTATTTCGTTGACCAACGGCAACCAAATTACTATGCGGCCGGACACCTGGGAACTCATGGACGGCGACAAACGCCGCGCTCAGTTGATGCAATTGCCGTTGCGCCTGGCATGGGCCATCACAGTGCACAAAAGCCAAGGGATGACGCTCGACGCCGCGCGCATCGACCTCAGCCGCGCCTTCGTAGAAGGCATGGGCTATGTGGCCCTGAGCCGCGTGCGATCTATTAAGCACCTGATACTCGACGGCCTGAACGGCATGGCCCTCAAAGTAAGCCCGATGGCCAAACAAATCGATTCCGACCTGCGTGCTAAAAGCGGCGCCGCACTGCATGACCACGCCGAACACATCCGCAAGTGGCTGGCTGACGAAGAAAGCGGCCAGCATGACAAACAAATGGAAGAAGCCAGCGCTGAAAAGCCGGCCGACCCGGACCTGTTTGAAGCGCTGCGCACCTGGCGCCACGACATGGCATCTGAAAAGTCGGTGCCACCCTACGTAATCGCCCACGACAAGACACTAAACGCCATAGCGGCGCTTAAACCATTAACCGAAAAAGATCTGCTCAAGATCCCAGGGTTAGGCACTAAAAAAGTCGAAACCTACGGCGCTGACATCTTACAGATTGTAACTGCAGCCGTTAAAGCGGCAGAAGCGGCTGTCGTTACGAAATCTCCAAAGGGGTAGCTTGCGCCCACATGGCGTCAAATAATTGCTCCATCATAGTGTGCAGGGTAGGGTGGTGAATTTCGATCGCCATGCTGTTTTTTTCGGTGTAGTCCAATAGGGTGACGACGTCATTGTAGAGGCACATCTCGAAGTTAATGGTCAGGACTTTGGGGCCGATGTGCCGCAAGAAGGTGCGCGACGGTTCAAATGGGTCAATGTCTTTAGCTCGAACAGATGTGTCGTTAGTGAGGTCGTAGCTGATGAGTCCGCGCTCGATGCAGCGTTCACGGTGTCGCCGGGCAAACGCCAGGTCGAGTTCTGCCGATAGGTGGGCGGCTTCGAATACTTTGTAGTGCTTGTCGGCTTTGGTGATGTTCCAACTGGCTTGTTTAAGGCCGGCTACGCCGTAAAAGTGCTGGACAGTAGCCTTGGGGCCAAAGCCGCCGGCGATGGCCTGTAGTGCGGTTGTCATTGAACTAAGGTTGCGGCGAATCGCCGCAGTCTCGGCTTCGCGGTTGGCAAGCAGGCCGTCAAGGTTTTCGATGGGCTGCGGCCGGTACAGGGTGCCATAGCTGAGTTGTTCGGCGCTGGCCAGGCCGCATTGTTGTAAGGCCTCCAGATGCCGGTACACCTGGGTGCGGCTGATATTAGTCGCTTTGGCCAGCTGCAGGGCGGAGGAGTAGCCGTGCTTAACCAGCTCGACATACACCGTGACGCTCTCCGGCTCGATGCCGAGCTTGCCCAAATATTTCTGTATCATTGCCACATTATCCATACCGCTAGTGTATCATTATTGTCCGTAAAATTGGACACAACTTAGCTTGTGGACTGCAAGTTGCTTATAGTTGTCCATGTTCTTGATCAATACAAGACGTAAGGAGAAGATGTGCGGATACTACTACTTGTACTCGGTTCATTGCTGCCGATAATTTCTGCCCTGGCGTATGTAGTGTCGATCGTACGCGGCCAAACCCGGCCACAACGTATGACGCGTTTTTTGTTAGTTCTTATAACCATTCTATCGGTGGCGACGCTGTGGGCGGCAGGGGACACGTCGGGCTTATGGCTGGCGATGGCGTCGTGCGTGGAGGCTATCCTGGTGTTTGTATTATCACTTAAGTACGGCATGGGCGGACGGGACCGCCTGGATGGCGCATGTCTGGCACTATGTATAGGCGGCGTTGCCTTATGGCTGCTATCCGACAAGCCGTTGGTCGGGTTGGCGGCATCGATCGCGGCTGATTTTATTGCGTCGCTGCCGGCACTGCGCAAGACTATCCGGCTGCCGCATACCGAACTAGCCTTGTTTTACGCCTTAGGCGCCGTGGCCGGACTGATGATTGTGCTGGCCGGCCCATTCACGCTGCAGGCGATGGTATTTCCGGCTTACATCGCTTCGATTGACTTTGCGTTTGTAGTTGCCATTGTGCAGTCGCGTAGGCGGCTCGCACTCAGAGAGTACGAGAGCGATACGACATAAGCTATACTGAGGATAGCATGAAGAAAATCTTTCTATCGACATCGTTCGCCGGCCAGGTAGACCACGAGACCCGCGACATAGCGCCTGAGCTGCGTACTTCTTTGGAGTTAGTCCTGAAGGCGTTACGTGAGCAGCCGGATGTTGAAGTGTTTTGTGC
>DASYJQ010000090.1:0-13717 GCA_035996265.1 Saccharimonadales bacterium (SeqCode) | reverse complement strand
CGACGCCGTTCTGCCAATCGCCGGGGGTTAGTACTTGGTTAAAATCAGCCATGCTGGACTCCTTGTTAGGTACCTATATGTTCAGGGGTATATTGTACACCTCCGGCTACACTCAGCCAACGGTGACGGCCCGTGCTCTGGCGCCGGCGAACATCACATAGTCGAGCGGCTGGCCTGCCAGGGGGCCTTCCTGCATCACATCTATTCGTTGCATAGTAAATTCTTCAGCTATCGTATTGTGGACGGCGGCGATACCGGCGATACGAGCGGCGCGTTCGCGCTGATTCATGAAGCCATATATGTTGTATGTATCTTCCCGCGGGAGCATATATACACCGTCCGGTGCTGTCAGCCCGGCTACACCCCGGCAATGCAGTCTCGGGTTATCACTCCATGCGGTAACCGACTGCCTTTCATGAACAATTTGCGCCGTGCGGTATAAGCCGGTGCCCGACGGCGTCTGCCATAGGCGATTATTCGCCGAAAAGTCAGCTTTCAGGGCATGTACGGTGTCGCCATGCTGCTTGTAGAACCACATTGCCTCAGTCCATCCTGCAACAAGTTTCCCTAAAGCATGGCGGTCCATTTCAGGATCAGCGTTCAGCTCTTTTAAATAGTTGGCATACGCGACTAAATAATCTTTGGGCTCGCCCTCCCGATTAACAGCGGCTAACAGTAAACGCCCATCTTCGATATCCGGCCGAAAATACCCGCCGATTTTATGCCAGGTTGTGGCCGCGCCGGCGCCGACATCAATTGCGACGACCGGCTCGTCGGATTCGGTTAACAGCATATCGATTCGTTCGACTAAAAACTCTTCGACGCTAACTTCGCCGGCGAACGGAAGCGCGTCATAATTACCGAACACGTTAGTATATACCATGTCAGGTCTATCGTTCGGCTGATCGGCCTGCTGCTCGCTATCCACATATTCGCTCATATCGCTAGGCCTTTCCGGGGGGTCAACATCTGACGATTGTCCCGAATCCTGCACATCGGATTCAACACTGCCGGGTTGCGCCCGCTCTGTAGTATACATTGGCGTCGCGTAGCTTGGCCGGTCTGCTTCCGCTTCCTTAGCGCCTTCGGATGTATCCACGCTTTGGGCATCGCCTCCATTGCCATCCGGTTCGTTGGGCGGCGATGCGGCTTCCGCGTTACCGTCAACAGGGACGATTGTTTCTCCCTCCGCAACCGCGATAGTCTCTGCCGCTGCCAGCGCAGGTTCAAAAACGACAGAAGCAGCTATTGGTTCTTCTAGTTCTTTCGGTACGGACACCTCAACGGCATCGCTGAGGATACTCGGCCGCACACTAGGTGTAGACGATTCTTCCGGAGCCGCATCTGTTTCCTGGCCGTAATCTTCAGCGGTAATATCGTATATCCCGCTCTGTATGCCGGCCTGGGCAGCTTCGGCTGCATCTCGGCTCACTACAGGTACGTTCGGTTTATCTATATTATCGACGGATTCAAAGTTTGGCATAGGATTTACTCCGGGTAAAGTATTGTTTAGATTATTATATAGTATGACTATAATCTCACTTCTGGGGCGCGTAACCGCAACTAAGCCAAACTACTCAACTTTTTCAAAGCGGTAGTGGTGTAGAAATGCTATAGTTACAATAATTATGACCCGCATTATTGGACATCGTGGCGCTCGTGGGCTGGCCCCGGAAAACACCATTGCCTCTATACGCGCAGCCCTTACTGCCGGTGTCGATGAAGTCGAAGTTGATATCCGCGTCACCAAAGACGGCATCCCTGTGCTCAATCACGACCCCTATATTAATGACGCTAACGGCGGCAAACTAAGGGATACACTCATCCACAAGCACACCCTCGTGGAGCTGCGCAGTTACCGCCCAGATCTGGCAACGCTTGACGAAGCGGTCGTATTTGTTAACCGGCGCGTACCCATGACGCTTGAAGTCAAGCCAAAAGTATCGGTTGCTGAGCCGGTGGCCGCCCTGAGGCTATACCTGGCTAAAGGCTGGCAAGGCGACGACTTCTTGCTGGCGTCGTTCAGCCAACGTACCCTCAAAAAATTACACGCCGAACTGCCCGGCATCGAAAAGGTAATCAACGAACATTTTTCCGGTTGGTGGGGCGCCCACCGCGCTCAACAGGTCAATGCCAAACGGGTGTTGTTCAACCAGTTCAATATGTGGTCGTGGTTCATCCGGTCTATGACCCGCCGCGGGTATCGCGTCACTGCCTTCACGCTTAACAATCAGCGCAAAGCCGAACGCTGGGCCAAATACGGTCTATACGGCATTATTACCGACTACCCTGACCGCTTTATACGTCAGATCGAAACAGCCACAAAAACAACATTGACCATGCCGAAACAATTGCAGCCACCAAGTACTGCACCGGCAAAAAGACAGCAAACAAACAAGCGACGGCGAAACCGGCGTTCAAAATAACGGCGAACCAGTACATCGACGACGGACGGTCTACTAGGCCGTTCAAAAAATAGCCCACTGCCATAATGCCGAGCCATATAGCGCCGAGATGCGCAATGCAGTTTCCGGCCCATGGCGCATGAATATAAAACAGCGCGCCGGTAAATACAATACCGGCTACGATCGGTACCAGCCAGGACATAAAAATATGCCGCATCTGCATAACGCGCAGCGGCATCACCCGCCACATATACCCCAACCCTATGATCGCAATCGCCGACCAGACATAATTGATATTATGATTCTGGTAGAAATGCGTCGCTATAAAACCTGCCGGAGTCAAAATCGCCCACAGTAAATACACTCGAGCCCGTGTAGCCGTTACCAAAAAATGAAGATCCATACTATGATGGTAGCATAGCAATCAAATAGCATAAGCAGAATTTTGAGGGAGCGCATGAACGTCATCTTTAATCACAGCGAAGACGTTGCCGAAAACATCAAAACCTTTTGGTTTCGTCCGGAAAAACCGGTGCGTTATACTGCCGGCCAATTTATTGAGCTCTACCTGCCGCAAGCTAACGCCGACAATCGCGGGCAACGCCGCTGGTTTACACTTTCCAGTTCGCCAACAGACCCGATGCTGAGCATTACCACTAAGTTTGCCGGCGATACCAGCAGCACATTCAAAAAAACCTTGTTCAGCCTGAAAGCCGACACGCCGCTGATGATGGCCGAACCGATGGGCGATTTCGTACTTCCCAAAGATCCTTCTATACCGCTGGTATTTATTGCGGGCGGTATCGGCGTTACCCCCATGCACAGCATGATCAAATACTTGCACGACTCCAAACTAACCCGCGACATCCACCTGATTTATGCCGTAACCCATCTTATGGAACTAGCCTTCGTACCGCTCTTTGAGGAATTCGGCCTGACGCTGACAATTGTCGTTAAAGACCCGCCGCCGAGCTATACTGGCGAAAGCGGTTCGCTTGACGGCGCCCGTATTCTCAAGCTCGCCCCGGACGACGACAAAAAGATGTATTATCTGTCCGGCCCTGAACCGATGGTCGAAGCCTTCACTAAAGACATGAAGCACCTCGGCGTCAATAAACACCGTATTGTCACCGACTACTTCCCCGGCTACCAGCAGTTCTAACCAAATCGTAGCCGTAACTATTCTGTGACGACGACGGAGCCGGTCATGTTGGCGTGGAAGTTACAGTGGTAAGCAAACGTGCCGACTGTATTATACGTAAAGGTGTATGTGCCGCCTTGCTGCAGTGAGCCGCTTGCCGGACCCTGCTCGCCCTTGTCGGCAGTAACCGTATGAGCGGCGCTGTCTTTGTTTGTCCAGGTGACAGTCGTGCCTTTTTTGACGGTAATAGCGACCGGGCTAAAAGTAAAATTCTCGATCTTTACTTGGTCAGTCGGGTTAGGGTTATTCTGCTCGGTCGGCTTACTCTCCGGGGTGGAAGACTGTGCGCTCGGTGTAGAGTTCTGGCTGGTGCCCATGTGGCTCATATCGGCGGTCTTGTTAGTGGTATCTTTTTTATTTAGCAGCACAGCCACACCGATGCCACCGATTGCCAAAACAGCAACAATAACGCCAATCATAAGTTTCTTATCCATCGTAGAAGCCCTCCATTATATAGGACCTATTGTAGCACTTAGCTACGCGCCGTGTTTACGGGCATACTCATTTAAATACTCACGAATAAACAAGGCGGCGGTCGCCCCATCGCCGGTAGCGCTGGCGATTTGCATCGTGGCCCCGCTGCGTACATCGCCGGCTACAAACACGCCTGGCATTGACGTTTCCAGATTCTCTTTACAAGTTATAAGGCCGCGCTCATCAAGTTCGATGCCAGTGCCTTCCAAAAATTCGGTGTTTGGCTTAAGGCCGACAAAAACGAAAACGCCGTCCGTGGGAAAATCCACCTTTTGGTTAGTAGTCGTATCGGTGCCGGCAACTTTAATGACGCGATTGTCTTGGCCGACAATTTCGTCAGTCGTGGTATTAAAGTGGACCGTAATCTTGTCTTTAAACTTATCTGACTTCAGGTCATCCTGTAGGATTTCGGAGGCGCGCATTTTGTCGGAGCGCACTAATAAGTCAATGTGTGTAGCGAAGCGTGTCAGGAACATAGCCTCTTGCAAGGCGGAATTGCCGCCGCCAATCACAACCAGGCGCTTGTCACGATAAAACGCGCCATCACAGGTCGCACAGTAATGGACGCCGTGCGCGTAATATTCTTTTTCACCGGGAACGCCGACTTTTTTGTAATCACTGCCGCTGGCAATTAACACAGCCTTGGCTAACACTTCGCCTTCCGTCGTAGACAGGCGCTTGTATGCGCCTTCGTCGGTAATGCCCTGCACGTCAGCTTGAATCCGGCTGACTTCGCCGAGTTCAATCTTAGCGCCAAAACGCTCAGCTTGTTCACGGAACCTGTCTGCAAGTTCAAGCCCTGCTACGCCTTGCGGGAAGCCTGGGTAGTTATCTACCCAGTCGGTAACCGCAGCGAGGCCGCCGACAACGCCGCGTTCAAACAATACGGTCTCAATGTCTTCGCGCGTCGTGTATACGGCGGCGCTCAATGCCGCCGGGCCTGCGCCGATCATGACAACATCGTGTACGGTAGGTGCAGTTAACGGTGCGGTGGGAGTCATGGGCGTAGGTACGTCTGCCATGAGTTAGGCCAGTGCCGGCGCCAATTTAGCGAGATTGTAACCGACGACAACTTCACGTTCGTCGTCGTGGTTAGTAACGACAGTAACAGGAACAGTCAACGCACCGCTTAAAGCTAGTGCTTCTTTTTGGCGCTCAGGGTTGGTATCGAGGTTAACCACGTCATAACCAAAACCCTTGGCGTCAAGGTATTTCTTGACCATTACGCAGTATGCGCAGGTGTTGGTAGTGAAGATAGTGATGTTTTTGACCATGTCGATTCCCCTTATTTGAAGTTTGTTTTAATGCTTATGTTTAGTATATATAGCGCTCGTGCTTAGTTCAATACGCTATATATTGTGTTTTTTACGTTAATTCTTATTTGTTGCCGATGGCGTGCAAGGTGACGTCAAAGACCAGGTCGGCATTGGCTGGAATGCTGGCAGAGGGCGGGTTAGCGCCGTAGGCTTGTTCTGCCGGGATAATTAAACGGCGAACGCCGCCAACTTTCATGCCAGGGATGCCGTCGGTCCAACCTTTAATAACACCGCTCAGGCTAAAGGTGACCGGCTGGCCGGTGTCTAACGAACTCTGGAAGATGACGCCGGTAGCTGCAACAGCGCCGGTGTAATCAACGGTTACGCTATCGCCAGCTTTAACTTCGGCGCCGTCGCCGACCTTAGTATCCAGAACCTGCAGCTGACCGGTGTGCGCAACCGGCGTAAAGCCGGCGAGCGTAGTGCCTTCCAGTTTGCCATTACTCTGGGGATTGTTTGTGTTGCTGGCCGTTGTGGTTTGATTCACGTTTTTAGCCTCCTTATGATCTTTATATAGTTGATAGATTACGTAGAAACTTGCGCCAAAAGAGAACGCAAAAAACAGTACTGCTAAGACCAGTGCAAAAATTCGATCGCGTTTACGCGCCATGTATCCTCCATTCAATTCCCTCTCGCTCAGTTAGCATCATTATACGCGCCGCACTGGCCTGCTCATAGTAGGAAGTGTCGTATTTTTGTATGCTGGCTTTAAGCTGTAAGCCGGCCCGTGTCGCGACTTTACTTGCAGCGGTGCTGCCGATATACTAATCCGGTCACATGAACGAAATATCCCCTTCTATCGAAATACCCAGACCTACCTTTGGCGGACACCTTGGCGGCGCAGCATTAGAGCTGACTGCTGTTGACCGGGCGGCCCTCGAAATCACCCCGGCCGACGAAGAAGAGACCCCGGACGTTGAACCTGCAGCCGAAGCCGGTGTGTTAGAAGGCGGCTTTGAAGCACCAGATGACGAACCAAGCGCAGAACAACCCGCCGTACCAGCTGAAGAACCTCCGGATGCTTCTACTGAAGCCGCAACCGGCGGCCAGCAAGGCCGGCAGGCCGAGGAGGAAGACGACGAGCCGCCTGCCACGCCTGCTGGTGCCGGCGGCATAGTGCCACCGCCACCGCCGGAAGACACCACGGCTCAGGCGTCGGGGCCGGATGACGAACCGGACAAAAAGCCCGAAAATGAAGATAGCATGGAACAGCCCCAGCCCGGCGAAACACAGCGCGAAATACAGCCGGCAGACACGAGTACGGCCGAAGATTCTGCGGAATCCGCAGCGGCTGAATCGGCAAGGCCGCCCCATGACGCTACCGTCCGTAGTGTCACCGCCGAATCACTCGCCGGCGACTTAGCCGCCAAGAGGCTAGACGTGCCCCCGCCGATTGCAGAAGGTCTCGCTGACGACATCGCCGATGGCTCGATTAGCTTTATAGTAGCGGAATCCCCGCAAGGCGAACCCCGCGGCCAAATCGGTATCAACTGGGAAGGTCCGCGTACCCCGGCAATCCGCGACGCCATCGGCGCAATGCCGGGGCTAGCCTTCGTGGAGGTGGCAGAACCTCATCGCCAACAGGGCATTGCGCAAGACTTATTGCATGCCGCATATGGCGAAGCACTGGCTCGCGGCCACAGCAGTGTATTCCTAACAGTTGAAGCAAATAATACTCCGGCGATAAATCTTTACCGTAAGGAAGGGTTTGTTGATGCTGGCGTATCCCATAGCCTCGATCAATTCGTACGCGACCCTGACGGGGTGTTCCGCGGGGCGCGTGAAGCCCGCGAGATGCACGTTTTTATAAAGCACCTGGATCCCCGGCGCTAGCGAAGCCGCAAAGCCCCTAACTACGCCCAACTTGTATCACGTCGGCGCTCGTAATGGCGCCGTAGTTATGGCCGCCCAGCGAATAAATCTTGTCCAGGTTGTTCTTGCCCGCCGTCGGCACAATCTGTTGGATCTCAGCAATCAAAATCGTAAAACTGTCTTTGCCGCCGGCATC
This sequence comes from Saccharimonadales bacterium (SeqCode), assembly GCA_035996265.1. GTDB lineage: Bacteria > Patescibacteriota > Saccharimonadia > Saccharimonadales > UBA4665 > PMNU01. The sequence continues at coordinate 6,313 of DASYJQ010000090.1, read as the reverse complement.
GTAAGAATGCACTAAGCGGCATTCGTAATTCAGCACGGCGCCTGCCAGGTGCGGCGGCGCGACGGTTAGGGCGTGGTTAAACTCCAGGCTGGTCTTGGCTAGTTTGTCGCCGTCACGGCCGGATATTGTGCCGCAATATATGATGTCATGGATTTGGTCTTTGGCCGGGTAGGCGTACACGAATTCCTTTGTCTCGAGAATAGTCTCCAGCGTGTAGCCGGCATTGCTCAGGCCGATACAAATGGTCAACGGTTGCTCGTAGATGGTTGATATCGCCTGGTAGTTGATCGGGCACAGGTTTACCTGGTCGCCGCGCTTGGTTATGACCGCGCCAATGACTTCCGGGAACACGTTTTCCATTTTTTCGCGGATTTCCTGGTTGCTGCCTTGCACGTCGTATCCCCTTTTTGCGTTAACTGGCTATTTCGTACTTCTTGAGTTCTTTGGCTCCGGATTCGTTGTGGCGGTTTTGTAGTTTGAGTAGTTCGGCGTAAATGCCCTTGCCCTTGGCCAGTTCGGCTGGCGAGCCGGTTTCTTCTACTTTACCGCCGCTCAGCGTAATGATTTGATCGACATTCTGGATGGTGCTCAGTCGGTGGGCGATGATAATCGTCGTGCGGCCGCGCATCAGGCGCTCCAAGGCTTCTTGGACCATGCTCTCGCTGCGGCTGTCCAGGCTGCTGGTGGCTTCGTCGAGGATCAAAATCGGAGCATCCTTTAACAGGGCGCGGGCGATGGCAATGCGCTGCTTTTGGCCGCCGCTCAGCTTCAGGCCGCGCTCGCCGATTTCGGTGTCGTATTGTTTCTCGAACTTCTGGATAAACTCATCGGCGTTGGCGGCGTTGGCGGCGGCCTCGACGTCTTCAAGGGCGGCACCGGGCCGGCCATAGGCAATGTTTTCGCGGATCGTACCGCTAAACAACGCTGGCTCCTGGAACACCACGCCAATAGCGCCACGCAGACTGGCCTGGGTAACGTCGTGCACAACCTGGCCGTCAATGCGGATCTGACCGCCGGTCACGTCGTACAGGCGCAGCAACAGGTTAGTGAGCGTCGTCTTGCCTTCGCCGCTCTCCCCCACTAACGCCACCTTGCTGTCGGCTTTGACGGTAAAACTTATACCTTTTAAGACTGGTTTGTCTTGACTGTAGCTAAAATGCACGTCATCGAAGACAATCTCGCCCTGGCTGACTTTGAGTTCTTTGGCGTTGTCGTTATCGGCAATCTCCGGTTGGACATCCATGGCTTCAAAATAGTCACGGGTGTTAGATATGGCACGTTGGGTTTGATCCACCAAAAAGCTAATAGTAAAAATAGGAATACGGATCAACATGGCGTACTGAATCAACAGCACCATCGTACCAACGGTATAACGACCCTTGGCCGTCTCGACAAAGATGAACACAAACACGCCCAGGAAGATAACATTCAGCACGCTGCGGCGCAACACGTCCTGAGTGTGCCACAATTTGCTTTGCGGGTGGGTGGTCTCGACGACTTTGTCGTAGCGCCTGCCGAAAAACTTCAACTCGCGCGCTTCTTGCAGGAAACTCTTAACGACGCGTACCTGGCCGATAGACTCGGCAAAGCGGCCGCTGGCAATGTCTTGTTCTTCGTTGATAGTCTTTTGGTAGCCTTGCCATTTACTGCTGCTGCGCTTGGTCAGCCAGATGAATACCGGATACAGCGCCGCCAGCATTAAGGCCACCTGCCAGCTGTAATAAGCGACGATGACTAGCGAAAAGATCGTACTAAACAGAAATTGCAAAAAGTTATTGCTCATCATTTGCATGAACTGCGTAATCTGACTGATACCGCGGCTCATGCGGTTGATGATCTTGCCGGATAATTCCGTGTCAAAATACTTTTGCGGCAAACTGAGCACGTGGCGGTAGTAGCGTTGGCTAAGAAGTTGCTGCAATCTAACGGACATAATGTCGCCAATGTAGCCACCGATGTTGCTGAGGATGGTCTGACCAAAATCAGTTACAAATATCAGGATAGCGAAGATGGCGACACGGGTTACGTCAGGATGCGCGTTGTGGCCGATCTTGCTAATCTCATCAATGGCGCCCTTGGTAAATAGCGGCACCAACTGGCTCATGGCGGCCAGTAAAATCGTAAATAACGAAATAAGGGCGTATTGCCGCCACAAACTCTTCGTAAAGGTTAGGATTCTCCAAATATCTTTCATTGGCTATACATTATATAGTAAAGACTGTTTCATGACTACCAGCCTCCGCCACCACCTCCACCACCGCCCCCGCCGGCACTGCCGCCGCTAAACCCGCTGCCCCCGCTGTTGCTAGGCGCGCCAAAGGCGGTATTGACTGACGCTGATAGGTTATCGCTGATCGATGAAGCCAAATATACTGCATTGAACGTCGTCCAGTTACCGCTATACCAGTCCGGCGCCGTTTTGTATATTTCTTCGAACTGCTTGGCCCAGTCTTTTTCGACGCCCAAAACCATCGCGTATGGCAGTAGTTTTTCAAACAACTCCACAGTACGTTCCGGCAGAGTCGAGACAATGTACGGCGCGCCCGGACTCTGCAACATCCTAATGCGGTCGGCTTCGGCCGTCTTTAAGTACAACTTCAGGCCCAGGATGTGCTCTTTGGCGTGAGCCCCTTTGAGGGTGCGGGCCGGTACAAAGTGCAGGAATATCAAGGCGATGACCATACCGCTGACGGCCCCCGCCCATACCGGCACCACACTATGGAATATGGCTAGGACGAAGCATATCGCCCCGATGCCTACGTAGGCGCCGATGACGTAATAGTTGTAAATGTTGAACGGGTTGTTCGAGAAATACCCGCGCCCGGTCAAACTGGTACTAATAAGCTTCCGGATGGCGACCACCTTTTGGGATAATTTGTATTTCAGAAAACTCATGCTGACTTCCTCGTGCATCTGGAAATTGGCAAACAGGGCTTTTAAGAGGTCCTCTTCGTACGATGCCAGGTCTTTGGTTTCGGTCTTCATCAATCTAAAGGTGTACGATAGCGTATCGCTGAGCAGCTTACGTTCTTTCTTTTGCTCGGTAATCTTGATATAACCGCGGATAGCCAAGTCGATAATAGTAGCAGTTATGTCGCCGTTGTCGGTCTTGAAATCTATAATAGTGCCGACTTCGATCGGCTTGAGGCCGTCCGGCGCGTCAAATTGGGCGACAATAACGCCCCGCCCCTTGGCGTCGCGGCCGCGCTTAAACCAATACAGGCCGGCAGTGCCGCCAATGATGGCTAACGGAACGAAAAACTGTACCAGCATCGTGCTGTATTCGCCCAGCGTGTCTTGCCAGGTTGCGGCTTTGAAATAGCCTTTTTGGAAACCAATCACCGCGGTCAGCGTCTCGCCCGCGTCAAAAGCGCGGATACTTGTAACTTGTAAATTATTGCGGATGGTGTCGGTTGATACCCGGCAATCAGAACCGGTATTGCCGCGCGCGCCGGTGTAGCAGACCGGCTCGTTCGAGGACAACTTCAAGCCTTTCGGCAAATGCAGCGTCATGCTGACGCCCTGGAATTGTTGTTGCCACTGATCGCCGTTTATATCCCAGTACAGCTCGTCGTGGTCTTTGTAGAATCCAATAACATTCCGTACCGTGTAGCTGATGGTATATTCCTGATCGCCGGTAACCGTCTTTTTGGGATCGCCAATTTTGAGTACGGTGTTGCCGTTGCTATTGCTGGTGCTATAGCCGATTTGCGCACCCGAGCCGGACACGATGCGATTGACTTGTAGCTGCAGGCGATGCCCCTTGTAATAGGACGGTATGGCCCGCAATATGCCGTGGTTATTATCATTGAAATGCACGTAGATACGCTCGATAACACTCATTTCGCCCTGCGGGTCATCGGCGGTTAAGGCGTAATCGGCCTCAAAATTGGTAACGACGAAATTATTGACGTCAGCATGGGCCGTAGCTACCGGTATGCAAACAAAAACCAATGCAAAAAACGCCGTCAGCGCGGCGATTCGTACACCCCTTAGCCTCTTCAAAAATGTCTGCATAAACTATGTCTCTATACTGCTTATGATAACACTATATGGCAGCATCAGACGACATAAAAGAGGGGCGCAGCTTTAGAAGTCCATCTTCCTGCCGGTGTAATCAACGATCCCGGCATTTAGGAGCTTTTTGGGGTGGTTAGCCACTAGGTCATATATTGCTTCGGCAGATTCTTCGGGTCTGATCACCGCGTCGCTGCCGCCCATACTTGTTTGCATCCAGCCCGGGCTTACAAGAGCCGTCTTGATATCCGGGTGCAGTTCGGCAAAACTGACCATCGCGTAATTAAGCGCGGCCTTGCTGGCGCTATAGGCCCAGTGTTTAGCATGATACGTATCAAATTCGGCATACGTCCCCATACCGGACGTAATCGAAATTATCAGTTTATCTTCGCCCGCTTGGACGTTAGGGACAAGTAATTCACTGAGCAGCTTGGGGGCGATGGTGTTTACTTGGAATACGTTCGCCAGCTTGGTGGTGTCGGTCGTGGCGTCATTTTCATCGACAGATACTGCATCGTAGACGCCGGCGTTATTGATAAGCACATCAATTTTGACATCCCTCAGGTTAGCGGCAACGGCGCGGATGGCTGCGCCGTTAGCCAGGTCGCACTGTTCGATACGGACATTGAGCGTAGTGCTGGCGTCCGGCAAATGGCGGCCAATGGCGATCACCTGCCAGCCGTTAGTCAAAAAAGTGCGTGTCAGCGCCAGGCCGAGGCCGCGGCTGGTACCGGTAATCGCCACCGTCTTCATGTTAGACCCGCTCGGCGTGTAAGGTTTGCTGGGCGGCGTCAGCGACACCGGCGAGTAATTTGCTGACTTCGTCATCTGTTAGCGTGCGTTCAAAGCTAGCGATTTGCAGCCGCAGGGTGATTTGCTTGTGGCCCGGCTCGTCGTCACGCTTATAAATGTCGAGAGGCGTCAGCGTGTGGTACGTCTTATCCGGGCGCTTGGTGTCGAGGTGATCGGACACGAACTGGTACACCTGGGCATAGGTAGTACCGGCAGGCACTTTCAAGCAAATATCCTGCTCAACGCGCGGGAAGCGCGGCATAACCGTATAGCGTGACGGCGAACCGGCAGGCGCGGCCAAGGCTTGAGCGTTGATTTCGAATCCGGCGGTATGCTTGGGCAGTTTGAGGTTCTTGAGGACACTGGTTTTAAACTCACCAATAATACCCAACGGTTCACCGCCCTTAACGCTCACAATAGCCGAACGCGTGTGGTCGTACGGTTTCATAACCGGGTAATCCAGCTCGGTGTTCATCGGCGCGTATTCGATGATGACACCGAAGCGTGCAGCCAAAAAGTCCAGGTAGGCACGGGCTTCGTAGAACGCTGCGCCGCTGTCGCCGGCTACTTTGTCGCTGGCAGTCACGACAAACCCCAAAAAGCCGAATTCGATTGGCAAGCCATCCGCGTCGTCGTCCGGGTGCAGCATATTGTGGGTCTTGTTTAGTTCAAACAAGGCAAAGTGATCGTGCCCGGCTTTGACATTAGGATGAATGCGGTCCAGCAAGCTGGGCATAAGGCTCATGCGGTAATACTGCAGGTCAGGACTCAGGGCATTAGACAATTGGAAAGCCAGCTTGCGGTCCTGGCCTGTTTTGTCCAACAAATTGCCGTGCACAAAACTGTAGGTCAGCACTTCGTTGGCGCCGGCATCAGCTAGGGCGTCGCGGATAGCCGCCTGTTGCTCTATTAATGGATTCTTGACCGCCGGCGTCAGGTCGCGTCTAGGTAGTTCAACGGGCAGATGGTCGTAGCCGTACAGACGGCCGACTTCTTCGACGATGTCTTCGGGGATTTCGATATCGGTGCGCCAAAACGGGGCAGTGACGACTAAATCGTCGCCGTTCACGTCAACTTTAAACTCAACGTTCGTCAGCAGCGCCGCCATGTCTGGGGCCGTCAGCTGCCAGCCAAGGCGATCATTAATAAACTTGGCGCCCACCGTAACCGGCGCGTATAAGCTGCTGCGTTCCAGGGCTTCTTGCGGCACATGGTTAATATCAATCACATTGCTGGCCACTTTGCCGCCAGCATGGCGGCGGATCTCGTCGACAATACGGGCAGTAACAGCCAAGTTTTGCAACGGACTCTGTCCTTTGTTAAAGCGCGTCACGGCGTCGGTGAAAATACCGTGCGTCATTGCTGTCTTGCGCATCGAGTACATGTCCCAGTTGGCAGCTTCGATAATAATATTCTTGGTGTTGTCGTCAACTTCGGTTACGCTACCGCCCATTGCCCCGCCGACACAAGCCAGGGTTTCGCCGGCGGCAACCATCATGGCTTC
>DASYJQ010000089.1:0-29997 GCA_035996265.1 Saccharimonadales bacterium (SeqCode) | reverse complement strand
TGACCACCGTACGCTGGCGCTGCTATTTGTTGTGCCGTTGGCGCTCATGGGCTTGCTGGCATGGATGTTTACGGACAACAAAATGGCCTTTGACACGATTGGACCGGCGTTGCTGGGTATATTCCCGTTCACTGTCATGTTTCTGGTGACCTCGATCGCCACACTGCGCGAGCGGTCGTCCGGCACGCTGGAGCGGCTGCTGGCTATGCCTATCGGTAAGCTGGATATCCTGCTCGGCTATGCTTTGAGCTTCGGCCTGCTGGCGATAGTGCAGGCGACCCTGGTCAGTTTAGTGTCGGTGCATGTATATAAGTTGGCTATAGCCGGCCCGGAATGGTTTTTAATCGTTATCGCTTTGGCCGACGCGGTGCTGGGCTGCACGCTCGGTTTACTGGCGAGCGCCTTTGCCCGTACCGAGTTCCAGGCCGTCCAGTTTATGCCGGCGTTCATATTGCCCCAAATACTACTCTGTGGCCTGGCCGTACCGCTGGCACAGTTGCCAGCGCCTTTACACTGGTTAGCTAACTGTTTGCCGCTGACCTATGCCGTCGACGCTTTGCAGCATGTCGCCAGAGAGCCGTCGGTATCCGGACATATGCTGCGCGATGTCGCTGTTGTGTTTGGTTTTGCCACCGTATCCATCCTATTAGGCGCGGCCACATTACGGCGGCGCACCAAGTAGATGCTACAATAGCAACATGTCATTACAAGTCCTCAAACGCAAACCACTTCTTTTCATATACACGGCTGGAATTGTCCTGCTCTTAATCGCCGGTTATTTATGGTGGAATTCGGTTAACACCAAAACCGATCGCGTATGGTGGAGCATGATGAACCAAAGCCTGTCCACGAGCGGCGTCACCGTGCAAGCCTCACAAGTCGGCAACGGTACGAATATTCACCAGACTATTCAGTTTTCACTCGGCGCTCAAAACCAAACGCATTCATTGACCACATTGTCGCAGACTGGCACGACCGTGCAGGACGAAATGATCGCCACACCCACCCAAGACTTTACCCGCTACGTCAACGTCAAGACCAACCAAAAATCAGCCAGCGGCAAAGCCTTGAACTTTTCTAAGGTAACCGGCGTGTGGGCTAAGCGCGACGGTCAGGGGCAATTATTTTCCCAGGACGTGCTCGGCACCGGTTTGCCATTGGGCGGCGTGGCCGTCCCGATTGCCGACTTAAGCCCGGCGCTGCGCACCAAGCTGGTCGACCAAATCAGGACCCAGGGCGTATACGATATTTCGTTCAAGGACGTCCAAAAGCAGCACCAGGGTGGCCGTTTGGTGTATGTCTACACCGCTAAAATCCAGCCTGTGTTGTATGCCAGCATGATGAAGTCGCTGGCCAAGAGCGTTGGCATCCATGACCTGGATAGCCTGGATCCGAATTCTTTCTCCAGCCAGCAGCCCTTCACGATGAAACTAACGGTTGACGTCCACGCCAAGCAGCTCGTGAGCGCTGAAGCGGTAGGGGCTGCAATCAAGCAAACCTACTCCAGCTATGACGTACCGGTACAAGTCGCCTTGCCGAAAAATACCATCTCAGGTACGGAACTCCAAAAGCGTTTGACTCAACTGCAACAGTAGTTTCCTGCTTGCAAAACGCTGTGCTTATGTATACGCTTAAGTGTATATCAAGATAAGCTGGAAAAAAGAGCCATGGACCCACATAAAACACCTCCGTCACCTGATAGTGAAAAACCTAACGAAGATGTAACCGGCTCCACCGGCGGTACACAACCTGCTGACGACAACAAGTCGTGGGGTTCAAATCCGTCCAATGATGATTCGCACCCAAGCGATATCAACACTGATATCCATACTACTATTGACCACGGCGAACATTCTGGCGATAGCCCAGACACTGCCGCCAACACCGATAGCTCTGAAGGCGGCAGTGACACTGCCGGTGCTCCAAGCGCCGACAAAGTAGCAATGGCCGGCGATAGTTGGAATAGCGACAAGTCTGTTGATTCCAGCGCCGACAATCCAGTGGAAGACAAGCCCGTACAAGATGCGCAGCCTAGCACGGCGCCGGAATCCAGCGCCGACATCCCGGCGGTTATGCCAGTCTCAGGCGCCGGCCCGGCTCCAGTCCAGCCCGCCTGGCCGGCAAGCGGCGCCCCCGGCGCGGTTATGCCAGCCTCAGCTATCGGCGGCGCTCACAACGTTGTTAACAAAAAAGGCCTGCTGATTGCCCTAATCATCGCCGTCGTCATCGTCGTGCTTGGTGGTGGCATCGCTGCAGCCTACTTCGGCTACGTTGTGCCCAACAAGCCCGAAAATGTACTGAACACGGCTTTGATGAATACGTTTGACAGCGAAAAAGTTAAGAGCGAACACGTTAGCGGCAAAGTATCTGTAAAAGACACGGCCAGCAACATGACGTTAGCCAGTAGCTTCACCGGCGGTGCTAACAGTGACGGCGCTTTTGAGATAAAGGCTGACGTAGACGCCCTGGTCACTAAGCTTACAATCGATGCACGCAGCGTTGATGGCAGTACCTACTACCTCAAAGTCGGCGGCCTGGAAGGTTTGCCTGAGCTTATGAGCATGGGTATGGGCGCCATGGACAGCACCCCGGCTTCAGCTTATGCCCCGATTATTGCTACTCTTAACAACCAGTGGGTCGAGATTAACGAGAGCATCCTCAGCCAGATCGGTTTGGACACCGGTTCGCTCAAGATGAACAAGGCCGACGACAAGAAAATGGCCGACACCTACGGCAAGTACCAGTTCTTAAGCATCAAGGAAAAGCTCAGCAGCGAGAAGATTAGCGGTATGGACAGCTACCACTACAAAGTTGCCGTCGACAAGACCGAACTCAAGAATTTTATGACCGGGCTCAAGGACGCAAAGCTGCAAAGCGTTAAAATTAACCAGGACAGCCTGACCCAATTCAACGACGCCATCAAGAATGTCGACTTCAGCAAGTATCCGATCGACATATGGATCACCAAGGACACCAAGCTCATTGACCAAGTTACCTTTACCTACGCCGGTAAGGACGCATCGGTCACCGGCCGCCTTACTATCCTAGACTTTAACAAACCCGTAAACATTACCAAGCCAACCGGCACCAAGTCGTTACTGGAAGTTATTAGTAACTTGTACACCGGCAGCGGCGGCAGCGCGGCCCTAATGCAACAATTAGGCGGCAGCGGGATCTCCCTGTAATTCCCCGTGCGTATTGAACCGGTCGTAGGCATTTACGACTGGTTCTGCGTATAATAAGGCTACATGCAAGTCGTTGTAGATTCACTCCTCACGCACTACGAAACCGAGGGTAAAGGTCAGTTAGTCGTGCTGCTGCACGGCTGGGGCGATACTGCCGCCGGCCTTAAAGGGTTGCAACACGCGCTGGCCAAAAAATATCAGGTACTGGCTGTCGATTTACCAGGCTTTGGCGGTACCGAGGCACCCCAGAGCATTTGGGGCCTGGATGATTACAGCAAGTTTATTGCCGCATTTTTGCGCAAGATTGACGCCGGGCAGGTACGGGCAATTGCCGGGCATTCTAACGGCGGCGCGATCGCCATTCGCGGCTTGGCCACTGGGGTATTGCAGGCCGGCAGGCTGGTATTGCTAGCCAGCGCCGGCATCCGCGGCACGTACAAGGGCCGCGTTAAAGTGCTGCGCTATATTACCAAAGCAGGCAAAGCCCTGACTATGCCGCTGCCCAAAGCTATTAAGCGGAAGTTACGCAAGCAGGTTTACAAGACAGTCGGTTCCGACATGCTGGTGGCCGAACACTTGCAGGGAACGTTTAAAAAAGTCGTCACCGACGACGTGCGCGACAATGCCCGGCAGTTGACCCAACCGGCCTTACTGATATATGGCGAAAATGATGAGGCTACGCCGTTATGGTACGGCGAAACATACCACGAGTTGATCCCGGTTTCGACCCTGGAAGTATTACCTGGCGCTGGCCACTTTGTACATATTGACCGCCCGGCTGAAGTCGTGCGGGCAATAGAAGGGTTTTTGGCATGATCCGCGGCTTGCTCAGTTTATATTCGTGGCGTTTGCCGGTGGTACTGGTATATATGCTGCAGAATACCGAGTACCAAGCCGGCCCGTACCTGAAATGGTTTTGGCAAACGACCCATTTTGAGCAGGTTATGTATCGCCGTACACTCGACCGGACGCGTGCCGCCCGATTGCTCCTGCTGGCGGTGCGCTGGGGCATGCTGCTGCAACTGGCTGCCGGTTTCGGCATGATATATGCCTGGTGGCGCGGCGACCTAACGGGCGGCCTGGCATTCGGTATCGCGGCAATTGCTGCATACCCCTTGGTTTGGGCGCATTTGGCGGTCGTGCCGCTGGAACTGGGCCGGATATTTATTATCAAGCCCCGGCAACGGCATACTATCCAGGCCTCGCGCCCGGTGTTTGCCAATTTTAAAGGCGCCAAGATCGCCGTCGCCGGCAGCTACGGCAAAACAAGCATGAAGGAATTGTTGCTGACGGTGCTGTCGGAAGGTATTACGGTGGCGGCGACGCCGGCTAACAAGAACGTATCTATTTCGCACGCCTATTTTGCCCGCAAGCTCACTGGCGCCGAAGATGCCATTATTATCGAATTCGGCGAAGGCGGACCTGGCGACGTAGCCCGTTTTACGGAGATCACTAAACCGACTCATGCCATTATTACCGGTATCGCCCCGGCGCACCTCGACAAGTACAAGACGCTCAAAGCCGCTGCCACCGACATATTTTCGGTGGGTGGGGCCGTACCGGCAGACCACGTATATATTAACGGCGAGTCGGCCGATGCGCTGCCGTTCGTGCAGCCAGGCCAACAACTCTACGGCGAAAAAAATGCGCTGGGTTGGAAAATACAGGGCATCCGCATTAACCTGGACGGCACGCACTTTACTATGCAAAAAGGCACGCGCAAACTGGCGCTCTACAGCGGCTTGCTCGGCCGGCATCAGGTGGGGCCGCTGGCCTTGGTTGCCGCGCTGGCCCATGAGTTCGGGTTGACCAATAAACAGATCACCGAGGGTATTAGCAAAACAATGCCGTTCGAACACCGTATGCAGCCCTACGTGCTTGGCGGAGCCTGGATTATCGATGACACCTACAATGGTAATATTGAAGGCATCCGCGTCGGCACGCAGTTGCTCAAAGACCTGCCGGCCAAACGTAAAATATATGTCACCCCCGGCTTGGTAGACCAAGGCGGTGATGCAATGGCCATTCATGAAGAAATGGGCCGCCTGATCGCAGCCGCCAAACCCGATATGGTCGTGCTGATGCAGCACTCGGTTACGCCGGCCATCCAAAAAGGCCTGGAAGCCGCCGGTTACGCCGGTGAGTTGCTGATCGAAACCGATCCGCTCAACTTCTACAACAACCTTAGTTTATTTGTCGCCACCGGCGACCTGGTGGTCATGCAAAATGACTGGCCGGACAACTACGCGTAGCTTCAGCTAGAGCAGCTCGTCGTGTTTCTCGTTGAGGAACTGCGTCCACTGACGCAGCAGGCGCAAAAACGTTTTGAGCGGCAGCTCAATGGCAATGTCCAACAAGTAGGTAATAACGTTCAGTTTGGCGTATTTGCGGGATACCCATTGGCCGACTATGATGAACGGCAGGTAGAAAAAGTCACGCAGCGTACCCAATATGCCCGGCTGCTCGTTAACCAGCTGTAGTTCCCGGATCATATATACCAGGCGGAAGCCCAGGAAGCTGACTGTCGACAAGAAGATGAAGAAAATGATTCCCTGCAGGACACTAAAGTGCAGCAGTGACAGCGCATACGACATAACGGCAAGGGGCAGGAAAAACAGTATGGTGTACAGGAATTTGGCCGCTCCAGGCGCTGTCTTGACCGAGACGCGCAAGCGTTGGGTGGTATCGGCGTTGGGCATGTACAGGGCGTGTTCCATGTAATCGTACAATGCCTGGGCATTGGCCTGGTTTGGCATATGCAGGCCAAACCGGACGCTGGCCATGTAGAGCGGGGGGAAGAGCAGGTTGATGCCGAGCGGCATGTAGGCTATGACGCCGGTTACGACCAGGTCATAGGGTATTTCGAGCGACAGTCCGATCAGTATTTTGGTGATGAACACGAATGCAATGCTTTTGGCCAGGCCTTTGTCAATGCGCCGTTTGAGCTGGCGGTACTCGCCCTGTATCTGTTTTTTGTAGGCTGTCATAAAGTTAGTGCGGTCGGCGAGTAATTCTGGCAGGTCAGGATGGTCGTCGGCCAGGCTGCTGAGTACCCGGATTGACGCGCCGTAGCGATTGACGCTGCGTTGCAGGCGTTGCGTCAATCGGGCCATATATAGTTCATCAATACTTTTGTTCAGGCTTACAAATGCAGGCAGGTCAACCGTACTCTGGCGGTAGAGGCTAATGAGGTCAAATCGCACGGCCGACCGGTCTGATTTAAAGAGCGCCTTGTGGATGCCGACGTACAAGCAGATATCGTAATTGGCCTCGTCGCCCGGTTCACGCAGAAAACCGGCCTTAGGCAGGCGGTGCAAGTAGTGGTAGTGCGCGTAGGCGGCGATGGCGTTGCGTTGGTAATGGGGTTGCAGCAATTCCTCGATGGCCACCGAGAGAATATCGAGCGACCACTCCATGGATTTTTCGCGGGCAATGCCGGCCCCGCGCAGCAGCCAATACGTTTGGCCGTAATGCTCGGCAACCAACCGGTCAACGGCTTCGGCGACCGATTCGGCATAGGTGTTATTGCGCAGGTAGCCGGCATGCGTCAGCTCCAATAGCAGCTCCTCGCCCAGCTTTTCCGGCTGACGATGCTGATGGAACGATAAGTTGCGCAGTAAAAAACGGTGTATGGCCCGTTGCAGCAGGACGTGTTCTTCGGCGTATTCAGCGGCCTTGCGCAGCTGTTCATATGCGGCGGAAACCACCCGGCCAATACCTGGTATCTGGATTGGCGAACCCTTGGTGTGCTGGGCGAGTGTTGTCTGGTTGCGCGTGCGCGACAATTCCAGCTGCTGTATCAGAAGCTGCAGCTCTGGATTCATCGAGTCGGTATCTGTCATAGTGATCTTATTATAGCGATGCCTGGCCAGGAACATAACATTCCGTCAAATTGTATACCCTAATTGTATGTTGAAAATGCCATTATGGGGGGTTATGCTGGGTATATGAAAACAGTTGCCGTTATATTTGGAGGCCGCACGGCCGAACATGATGTATCTATCATTACCGCACTACTAAGCGTTATTAAACCGCTTGAACTCAGCAAAAAGTACCGCGTTGAAGCGATATATATTGCCAAGAGCGGCGCCTGGTTTTGGGACGACAAGCTTAAAGATATAAAACTGTTCAGTTCCGGTGAGATCGACCGCTTTGTCGCCCGCACCCAGCCGGCCAGCGTCCAGTTTGACGGCGGTATGACGTTCAGCAAGGCTAGCGGCCTGGCCGGGCGCAAGCAGCACCGCAAGATCGATGTCGTTTTTCCGGCGATGCACGGCACTTACGGTGAAGATGGCACCCTGATGGGCTTGCTCGAACTGGCTGGCGTGCCATACGTCGGCTGTAGTCTGGAATCGGCCGTCCTGACGATGAACAAAGTATTAGCCAAGCAAATTGCGGAAGCTAACGGCATCAAAGTTACTAAATTCGTGCACTTTAACAGTAAGGACTTGGAGCAAAACCCGGCAGATGCCGTGCGCACTGTCAAAAAAGATCTCAAATATCCGGTATTTATTAAACCAGTGCACCTTGGTTCCAGCATTGCCATTTCGCGGGCCAAGGACGACACCGAACTGCGCAACGGCCTCGAAGTTGCCGCCCGCTACGACGACGTTATTCTTGTCGAAGAAGCCGTTCAGAACCTAATCGAAGTTACGCTGCCGGTTATGGGCAACCACGACCTGACACCGGCCTATCTGGAGCAACCGCTGGTAAGCGCCGAAGACTTTTTTGACTTTGACACCAAGTATATGAGCCAAGGCGGCGGCAAAAAAATGGGCGGGGCCAAAACAGGCGCTGCCAAGCAAGGCGCCCAGGGCTACAGCAAGATCCCGGCCGAGATCCCGGACGCACTGTATAAAAAGGCTGAAACCATAGGCCTGCAGGCGTACCGGGCGTTGGGATGCACCGGAACGGCCCGCATCGACATGTTGATCGACGGCAAGACTAATGAAGTCTACTTTAACGAAGCCAACCCGCTGCCCGGCAGCCTGTACGCGCACAACTGGCGCCAAAAAGGCATCAGTAATGTTGAGCTGGTCACCCGCTTGGTAGAGTTGGGCGAGGCTCGCTATAACGAGCGCCAATCGTTAAGCACAGTGTTCACCACTAATTTCTTAAAACAATTCTAAGGATTTACCATGCTGCGCAGGGTCGCTAAGCAGGCACTGGACAGTTTCCGGCACAACACCTACCGGACGCTTAATACTGTCGAGATAGGCCGCGAACGGCTACTGCACAACGTGCGGCTGATACAGCAGCAACACCAGGATGCCAAGGTAATCCCGGTGCTCAAAGGCAACGCCTACGGGCACGGCATTGCCGAGGTAGCTAATATCCTGAACGGTGCGGCCATAGACATGCTGGCCGTTGACGGCTATTTTGAAGCCGACCGTATCCGGCACATCAGCCGGCACCGCATTCTAGTTATGGGCTACGTCCTGCCCGAAAACGTCCGTCTCCTGGACGCCCGGCGCTGTTCGTTTGTGGTGCAGGATACCGTAGTACTGCACGCGCTGGGCAAGCTGAAGCGCCGTGTGCGAGTGCACGCCGAACTCAATACCGGCATGAACCGGATGGGGCTTGCACCGGATGAGTTGGACGAATATTTGAAAGTCCTCCGAAAGTATCCGTCCCTGGAGTTAGAAGGAGTAATGACCCATTTGGCTGATGCCGACAACGAAGTCGACGCCCTTTTCACCGACAGGCAAGTGGCTATTTTTGACGAACAGGTTTCCCATATATTCGACGCCGGCTTTACGCCTAAGATTATTCATATCGCCCAAACGGCCGGCAGTATCAAAGTACGCAGCCGGTTTGCCAATGCACTGCGGCTGGGAATTGGCACCTACGGTATTAATCCATTAGGGCCGAAGGACGCCAAGCACTTATTTCTATCCGGTTTACAGCCGGTACTGGAGCTTAAGAGCACCATCATAAAAGTGTTGGAACTGCAAAAGGGCGACACGGTCAGTTACAACTGTACTTTTACCGCGCCGCAGCCGATGCGGGTCGGCGTGCTGCCGCTTGGCTATTACGAGGGAGTGCCACGGGCGCTCAGTAATCATGGAGTGTGCACTCATGGCCGTCATTCGCTGCCGATTGTTGGCCGCATTTGCATGGACCATACTATGATCGACTTGACCGGCACTAAGCTCGGTTTGTACGACGAAGTTACGGTTATCAGTAATGATCCGGCCCAGCCGAATTCGATTGCCGGCATGCAAGCGGCACACGATCTGTTCGCCTATAGCATCCTGACCGGGCTATCCAGCAGTGTTCGTCGCGACATCGTATAAATCAGTGCGCACTGTTACGCTACAAAATTTTACGGTAGACTAGTAGCTACCTATGAGGAAGGCGAGACGCGGACTATTTATTGTAGGACGTCCCCAATTGTGGGTGGGAGTAGCAGCGGCTTGCGCGTTGCTGCTGGGATTATACTTACCGGCAACAACGCCTGCGGCATCGGTTCATGAACCTGCCCAGGCTGCAGCTGCAGTGGCTGGCGTTATTGCGCCGCAGCCTGTTTCGCCGCGCACGGCCGTGCCAACTGTCGACTGCAGCGTACAGGCTTGCTTGGCATTGACGTTTGACGACGGCCCGAATCCGACTGTCACACCACTAATATTGGACGCGTTGGAACGGCACCATGCCCGGGCTACCTTTTTCGTGCTGGGCAATCGCGTGCCGGGTAACGAAGCGCTGCTGCGCCGGATGTATCAAGACGGCCACGAAGTCGGCAGCCATAGCTGGAGCCACCCCGACTTCACGACGCTCAACCTGGAACAAATGCAGCAGCAAATCACCCAAACCCAGGCAATCGTCATGGCTGCCGGGCTGCCGGCGCCGACCCTATTCCGTCCGCCATACGGGGCAGTCAACGCCGTGGTTAAGAACCGTATCCCCATGACGCTGGCCATGTGGAATGTTGACCCCGAAGATTGGCACACCAAAGATCCCAAAAAGATTATCGCCCGGGTAGAAGCCGGCGCGGCCCGCGGCCGGGTAGTTGATATGCACGACACCCACCAGCCCACGGCTGACAGCCTCGACCAGCTAGTGGTTGAGCTGCAGCAACAGTATCAACTGGTGACATTCAGCGAATTATTCGACCTGGCGCCGGGGCAACCAGGTGTATTTTACGGCCGTTAAGTTTTTTCTATTGCACGGCCCGCCACTGGTGATATATGCTGTGAGGTACTAACTTTGACAGCGCAACATTTTGGTTGCAAAGGATATGAGACATGGCATTCGGGGACAAAGCAGCACAGATTGAAGATCTCACAGGACAGCTTGCAACGGCCAATCAGCGTCTGGCAGAGCTGGAGCCTTTCGCCGGTGACGCCGAAGCAATGCATAGAACATATGACGCTCTTTCCGAACAGGCTGCCCATGACCCAAGCCAACTCCCTCAGGATTTATACCAGGAAGCCGTCAACCGCGTAACCGTTGAACGCCGCAGGGCTGTAGTAGCCAGGGCTGCCGGCACGATCGCTACCAAGCACGGCGATCGGATTGAAGCTGAAATTATCGAAAAAGAAGGCCCGGCCGTCGATGCTGCCGAAGAAGAACGGTTTGTCAAAGAAGAAGAGCCCGCCCTCCGCCGTTCGACAGAACAACGCGTCCGCGAGAGACGCACGCGGGCAAAACGCGAACAATTACGCCGTGACCGCCCAGCGGAGATCGAGGCTGCATACGAACACGAGCATGGCGAAGAGATTGATGAGGCTGAACGGATACGTTTTGAACACGAAGAGGGCGAACGGGTGCGTGCCGATGCTGAGCGCCGCGCGAACCAAAATATTACCGCAGCTACCCGCCGTGAAATAACCGAACGCGTTGCTTCCGAAGCCGCGCTCACCGCGCTGCGCGCCGCCGAAACCGATGAACGCTTCAAACTGCGCATTAAAACCATCGCCGAAACTGCCAAACGCACCCACCAGCTACCGATGGCCCACTTGGCCGCCGGGGACGTTGTAACCATTGATTTGTGTGAAATCGGCCAGACCTTTGCCGACCCGAGTTCCGTCAGCACCAGTAAATATTCCCGTCAGATGCGCCTCAGCGTTATCTCCCCGGAACACGGCATCGTTATGGTCATGGATGACAGCTGGGAAATTGGCAGCCCGCCGGCCCGCCGGCAGTCATTCCGCAGCGGCGCTTTGCTGACCATTGGTACTGCGGTGGCCGTACCTAAAACAGCTAAAGAGACACAAGAGGTTGCCGATGAAGCCGATCCGATGCTTCTGATTACCCGCAGCGTTCCCTTGTCGATTGTCTACAACGAAGCGGACCGCACCGACCCGGACTTCGAAGTCGATCGCGTAAGTATCGACACTAAAGACGGTGTGAAGCTGCTGCTCGGTACCGAAAAGTCCACAAGCCGCCGCGGCTACTAGCCCCACATCTGTTATATGCTATAATACCTCCATTATGAGCAGCCAGTCCCCCAACCTTGCCCTCAACCTCCTCGCCCTCTAGGGCGCTACTTTTCTTTTACCAATTTTAATCAAACGTAACTAATGAATATTCCTATGACCTACCAACCAACCACGCATAAATTCGTCGCCGTATTGAACAAAAAAATTTCTGCAGGCCAGGTTATGAACGCTTTGGCGCATGCCACCGCCGGCCTTGCCGGTTCGTACCCGGCGCCGGAAGAAATGCGGCTGGACGACTACACGTACACCGAACAGCAAGAGCACACCGCTCAAACGTCCGAAGCCGAGTTGGAATACTGGGCGGTAGTCATGTTTGGCGAGACCGGAAAAGTTACGGCGCTAGCTAAGAAATTTTCGTTGTGGCGCGGCTAAAAAGCAAGAATGGTACTATAAACGCATATGAAACGATACAATCCTAAAGAAATAGAACCGCGCTGGCAGCAGCAGTGGGTCGATGACAAGATTTACGAAGTCGGCGACGCCTCAGATAAGCCTAAAAAATATATCCTGGAATACTTCCCGTACCCCAGCGGCGCGGCCATGCACGTCGGCCATGTGCGCAACTATACCATTGGTGATGCCATGGCCCGTCACTACCGCATGAAAGGCTTTAACGTCCTGCACCCTATGGGTTGGGACGCTTTTGGCTTGCCGGCCGAGAATTACGCCATTAAAAATGGCATTAGCCCCAAAGAAGCCATTAAGGTTAACACCACCAAGTTCAAACGTCAGCTAACCCAAATGGGTTTTAGCTACGACTGGTCGCGCGAGATTAATTCTTCTGACCCCGGGTACTACCGGTGGACGCAGTGGTTCTTTTTGTTGCTGTTCAAGCGCGGCCTGGCCTATCAAAAGGAAAGCCTGCAATGGTGGTGCCCGGTCGATAAGACCGTGCTGGCCAACGAACAAGTCGAAAATGGCGTTTGTTGGCGCTGTGGCAGCGTCGTCGAAAAGAAGTCCTTAAAGCAGTGGTTCTTCAAAATCACTGACTACGCCGATCGTTTAGAAAAAGATTTGGACGACGTTGACTGGTCCGACGCCTTAAAGAGCATGCAGCGCAACTGGATCGGCCACAAAACCGGCATCAACATTACGTACAAGGTGACGAATGCCAAGACCGACGAAACAGTTACCGTCTTTACGACGCGTCCGGACACCAACTATGGCGCGACGTTTGTCGTTTTAGCGCCGGAACACGAATTTGTCCGCAAAGTAATGCAGCAGGAAATCGTACCTAAGGATGGCACCTCGCACTGGCAAGCCGTGGAGCACTACGTTCAAAAGTCGCTGGCCAAAAGTGAAGTTGAACGTCAGGAAGAAGGCCGTTTAAAAACCGGCGCCTTTACCGGTTTATATGTTAGGAATGACCTGACCGGCAAAGATATGCCGGTGTGGGTATCTGACTTTGTGCTAGCCGGCTTTGGTACCGGCGCGGTTGTGGGCGTCCCCGGCCACGACATGCGTGACTTCCAGTTTGCCAAGCAATTTGATCTGCCTATCGTGCGTGTCGTAGCCGGAGCAGACGGCGACACATCAGACATCACCGAAGAGTCGCAGGTGCAAGAAGACGCCGGCAAGATGGTCAATTCCGGCCCGCTGGACGGCCTGGATATCCACGAAGCCACCGAAAAAATGAAAGACATGATGGAAGAGAAGGGCATGGGCACACGTACCCATAGTTACCGTCTGCGCGATTGGCTGATCAGCCGCCAGCGTTACTGGGGCGCGCCCATCCCGATTGTCCATTGTGCAAAAGACGGCGCTGTACCCGTGCCTGAAGACCAATTGCCGGTAGTATTGCCCGACCTGACCAGCTTTGAACCCAGCGGTGACGGCCGCAGTCCGCTGGCCCGGGTACCGGAATTTGTGAACACCACCTGCTCGAAATGCGGCGGCCCGGCCCAACGCGAAACCGATACCATGGACGGCTTTGCCTGTTCCAGCTGGTATTTCTTGCGCTACGCCGACCCGCACAACGCCGAACGCCCGTTTGACGACGCCAAAGCCAAGTATTGGATGCCGGTTGACGACTACATTGGCGGCGCCGAACATGCCGTTATGCACCTGTTGTACACTCGTTTTTGGTTTAAAGTTATGCAAGACGAAGGCCTGATTGATTACGGCGAACCGATCAAGAAGTTGCGCAACCACGGTATGATCCTGGCCCCGGACGGCTCCAAAATGAGCAAGAGCAAGGGGAATACCATCGAACCTGACGGCTTGATTGAACAAGGCTATGGCGCCGACGCTATCCGCATCATGGAGCTGTTCATAGGTCCGTGGAATCAAATGGCTGCTTGGAGTGTTGAAGGTATGGGCGGTTCGTTCCGCTTTTTACAACGCACCTGGAACCTAACAAAAGAAGTTTCCGCGGTACCGCAGGCCGATGACATCGCCGATGCCACCGAACTGAAGCGCACCATACACCGTGCTACCAAGCGCGTGAGCGACGACCTGGCTAACATGGGTTTTAACACCGCCATCGCCGCCTTAATGGAAGGCCTGAACGAACTGTATAAAGCCAAGGTTACCATCCCGTTCGACCAAGCCGCGACGACCTGGCGCTGGGCGGCCGAAACGTTCTTACAGCTATTAGCGCCCTTCGCCCCGCACGTCACTGAAGAATTATGGGCGGAATTGGGCCACAACGATTCCATTCATACCAGCAACTGGCCAACCCACGATGAGCAGTACTTGCTAAGCGATACTATGACTATCGCTATTCAGGTCAATGGTAAAGTCCGCGGCGAAGTTACCCTTGCTTCCGACGCTACCGAAGAGCAGGTCGTGGCCGCGGCCAAAGCCAACGAAAAAGTCGCAGCTTACCTGGGGGACGCGACTATCCGCAAAACGATTTACGTGCCCAAGAAACTAGTCAGCTTCGTACTGTAGCCATTGTCGCTATTCGCCGAGCCGGACGTCAGCCATCCAACCGCCGTTGCCGAAGCCGGTCAGGCTGAGCGGGCTGTACTCTACGCAGGTAGTCACCGCCTGCCCGGGATCAACGGTACCGCTGCCTGGCACGGATTCGGCGGCATACGTAATAACCGTTGTCGCGCCGGCTATTGCTCCCACGCCTAGCTTATCGCCGCCGGCAAGGGCAGCGGTAATGACATCTTCACCGGAGCCGACTGTAGTAGTGGCGCAGCCGTAGTCTTTATATAAGGCATTGCTTGCGGCATCAACACTAGCTCCAAGGCCAGCTATCAACCCGACTGCCCCAAACATGGCTGCCGGTGCGCGGTAGAGCAAGCGTTCCCGCTGCGTAAGGTTTTTACCGAATAATACTTCTCGAATTGTAGGCATGCCCAGTCTCTATTAAATGCAAAGCAGTATTATATAATTTACAACATTATAAGTCAATGTACTCTTATGTTATGACTATCCTTTACGACACACTATGTGTGGCTGACCAGTCCGCTGGGATGGCGGCCAACGACGAACAGTCCGCCCTGGAAGGCACGGTAGATAGTTTCCCCCTGGGTATGGGCTCCAAATAGCGGGGAGATGCGGTGGTGTAAGTAGTCCTTTATTGTGGGGTAGCTTATCATTAAACGTTTTGCCGTTTCCCGCATGTCGTAGCCAAGCGCCAGCCCTGCCAGTATCCTTGCGTCGTGAGGGCTAAGAGCGATATTGGGCGCCGTTTGGCCTACAGGCTTAATGCGATCTGTGCGTAGTAGGATAGTTTTCACCAAGGCTTCGTTCATGCTCAGGGCTTGCAACATACTGGTGATACTGCGCCTTCTGCGGTTTTCCTGGTCAACAGAGACAGGCCTAACCACTGCCGCAGCCGCACGGGTAATTCCTTCCTGATAGTCGTTCAATGTCTGCCTTTGTTCGTGCGTGAATTTTGTGCGGCACGCTAAATACTATAACGGGCGATTCAGGCGGGGCTGACCGTTTGCCTAATTCGTATGAGCGGCGTACGGCTACCGATCTGTTAGCCGATTCAGGCGGTATATCCAGGGCGGCATAGGTGTCGTGCCAAAGCTGTTCAATGCTGAAATTTGGCGTCACCGTGCTGAATGTCTCTTTTATTTCTGTGTCCGTATATCCTGTCGCGGTCAGCGAAATAAGCTGCCAGCCGCGCCAAGGCATACGGTTTTTGCTAAGGGGAGGGCGTGTGAACTGCAGCAGCCGGTTCTGGAATAACGTGTCGACTGTGTGGGGGATGGTGTGCGTGCCGTAGGTGTTGGCTACGCAGTGTATCGTTGGCGGAATTTCATCCGGCGGGCAGCCTATCCTTTCAGCGACTTCGATGCGATTCTGCGCGCCCTGGCTAATAGCATCTAGGGCCAGTACGCCATAGTGAAACTGTTCGGCGTCGGCCGCAACTCTTTCGTGCAAAAGTACTTCGCCTACTGGACGCGCCAGGAGCGTCCAGCGTTCAGCTTCTTGCGGGAGGGGGTAGAATTCTTCAAGTCCCATATAATTATCTGACGAAAGCAGACATTAATTTGCAGTAAGATTTTTTACATAAGCAGTATGAAACGACTGCTAGAGTAGGGGATTATTAGAACATAATATAGGAGGGTGGTGTGAAACATATCCGAGTATTATTCGATCGTAGTCGCCACATGACTAAGGCAGCTGTGGTAGCAGTGGCATTACTGAGCCTGGTATTACCATCGGTGATGACGGCGACCGCAGCCGCTGCGGCCGGCCAACGCGCAGCAGCATTCGCAGCGGCATCCAAAGAGTTTAACGTTCCGGTAAATCTGTTGTTGGCGGTTTCGTATAACGAATCGCGCTGGATGCCGCACGGCAACATGCCGAGCGCCGATAACGGCTACGGCCTCATGGACTTGCGTACCAAGACAGTCCTGCAACCTGAAGACGGCCGCGGCGACCCCAAACGACCGGTACCCGCCCAGAGCCAAATAACGGCGACGCACTACACGCTTGATGAAGCCGCGGCATTACTGCATGTACCGGCCAATACATTAAAATCTGATGAATTACAGAACGTGCGTGGTGCGGCCGCGGTACTAGCCGCCTATGCCAAGCAGCATCATAACGGGCAATTACCTGCATCGGTTAACGATTGGTATGGCGCCCTAGCGGACTTCAGCGGCGCTACCGATACGCAAATAGCCGCACAGTTCGCCGACCATGTGTATGTCACCTTAAAGACTGGGGCGTCACTGACGTCGCAAGACGGCCAGCAGATGACGCTGGCTGCTGACGCTACAATTAATCCGCTTATTGATGTCGTCGTGCCCGCCGCGCAACCGTTGGTCCTGGCAGCGCCGAATGGCCGGCAGCCGGCTGTTAACTCCAACGGCAATACCGATTGCCCCAAAACGCTTAACTGCCGTTTTATCCAGGCCGGCTACGCTGCCAACAGCAGTGATCCGTCCGACTACGGCAACTATGACCCGGCGAACCGTCCGCAGGATATGAAAATCAAGTACATTATTATCCACGACACCGAGGGTTCATATGATAGCGCTATCAACCACTTTATTGATACTCATTCGTACGTGAGCGGTAACTA
Source organism: Saccharimonadales bacterium (SeqCode) (assembly GCA_035996265.1). Lineage (GTDB taxonomy): Bacteria > Patescibacteriota > Saccharimonadia > Saccharimonadales > UBA4665 > PMNU01. The sequence goes on along the minus strand of DASYJQ010000089.1, from coordinate 12,874 downwards.
TATTATCCGTTCCAGCGACGGCGCCATCACCGAAATGGTGCGCCCTTCGGATGTATCGTGGGGTGCCGGTGACTGGTATGTCAATATGCACGCCATAAATATCGAACACGAAGGCGTTGCCGCCCAGGGCGCAGCCTGGTACACCGAAGCCATGTATCAATCATCGGCCACGTTAGTGCGCTACCTGGCTCAAAAGTATGATATCCCCTTGGACCGCCAGCACATCATCGGTCATGGTGACGTACCGACACTGAGTCCGGGCCGTATGGCCGGCCAGCACTGGGACCCCGGCCCTTACTGGGACTGGAACCACTACATGGATCTGTTACATGCACCCGTCACTGGCGGCGCAGCAGTGACCAATAATACCAAGGTAGTGACGATTGCTCCGGCATTCGCCACTAACCAGCCGGTTATCACTCCGCCGGTTACCGATTGTCCGGCCGGCAATTGTCCGCCTCTGCCAACACAGGGCAGTAACCGCGTGTATCTGCGTACGGCCCCGAATACTTCGGCGCCACTGCTGTCCGACCAATATATGCACCCCGGCGGCGAAGCCGGCACCACCCGGGCTGACGATTGGTCGGCAACGGCAGAAGCTGGTGATACATATGCTGTCGCCGGCCAGCAAGGCGACTGGACGGCCATCTGGTATGGTGGCCAGAAAGGTTGGTTCTATAATCCGCAAGGCGCTGTCCGCACCGCACACGCCGCTCACAGCAAAGTGCTTGTACCAAAAGCCGGCGTAGCGTCAGTACCCGTCTATGGCGGCGCGTATCCTGAATCTGCGGCTTACCCGGCTACTATCCCCGACCAGAGTCTCACGCCGTTATATACCTTTCCAGCCGGGCAAACTTACACCACTACCGGCAAGGTGCCGACTGATTACTTCTATGACGCGACAATCAATTTCAGCAAGCCGGACGACCATATGATCGTCAAAGGCAACGAGGTGTACTACCAGATAACGTTCAATCACAAGCAGGCCTACGTTAAGGCCAGTGACGTACAAATAAAAGATTACTAGCCTCCCATGGCGGCGTCTGTAGGCCACCAGGGTAGCGACAGCGTGCGTATATCTTGATATATCTGTAAAATCAGCTATAATACAGGGCAACGAATTATACTGTTAAGGTTAAGGAGCACCATTACCTATGGGTAAACCAAAGAAACGAACATCACCACGCCGTACCGGCACCCGCCGCAGCAACCTTGTTGTAGATTTAGCGCGCCAGGTTAACGCAAAATCCCCTGTTAAAGCATTTACTACCCGCCGCGAAACGGGTAAGGCCGAAAAAGCCGCCTAGTTTCACCGCTGCTCTGCACGGTATACTAGACGTATAAGGTAAAGGCTTAACAGTATGGCATCCAACCGTCACCTTGGCCGTATTATTGCGCTGCAAACCCTGTTTGAGCAGGATTTCAGGCGTTCGGCCGGGGATACCGATTTTGACCTTGATGAAGTCCTGCAGCGTAACATTGCACGCTACGAGGCTACTGTTGATGATACCGATTTTATTAAAGAATTGGTGTTGGGCGTTTCCAAACTCGAAAAAGAACTCGACGAAGAATTACAGCCAGTCGCTCCGGAATGGCCGATCGACCAGATCGCCCGTATGGACCGCGTCGTCCTGCGCATGGGCCTTTACGAGCTGAAGCACGGCAAGAATGTACCGCCCAAGGTGGTTATTAACGAAGCCGTTGAACTCGCCAAAGCCTTTGGCAGCGAGAATTCCTCGAAATTTATTAACGGCGTGCTCGGTACTGTACTACGTCAGCTGACTGGCGAAGACGCCAAAACAGATGGGCCTGCCGCCGCCGTAAAGCCAGCCAAAGAACCGGCGCAGAAGGCCAAAGATAAAGCCGGACCAACCGAGGGCATTGCATGAAACGCCCCAAGCCGATGCAAAGTATCCGGCGGTTTATCCCCGGCCATCGGCCTAGCATCCAGGAAGTAGTCCACGAGACTACCGCCGGGGGTGTGATATTTCGTCGTGACAAAGAAACCAACAAGCTCGAAATCCTGCTGATCCAGGATGCTAAAGACCGCTGGACCATACCAAAAGGCCACGTCGAGCCCAACGAAGAGCCCAAGCAGACCGCTGAGCGCGAGATACAGGAAGAAACCGGCCTTAAAGAGATGAAAGTCTTTAACTGGCTGGGCAAAGTCAGCTTCCGCTACCGCCGCGGCCAGACCCTGGTGCTTATGACCATGCACATTTACCTGGTGCAAGGCCTGGGCGACACCAACGACCTAACGCCCGAAGACTGGCTGAACGACATCAAGTGGTTCCCAGCGAGCGTCGCAATTGATAAAATTGCCTATGACGACATAGGCAAGCTAATATTAGTAGGAATGAAGAAAATTAGAGATGCAAGATTATAGTCCGTACCTGGATTTTGCCCAAAAAGTATTGGGTGTTGAATTTGACAACATACAACTCCTGGTCACCGCATTTACCCACCGCTCATACTTAAACGAGCACAAAAAAACCGTTAGCGAGCACAATGAACGCCTGGAATTCCTTGGCGACGCCGTGCTGGAACTGGTAGTAACTGAATATCTGTACAACAATTTCAGCGAGCCGGAAGGCATCCTGACCAACTGGCGCAGCAGCCTGGTACGCACCGAGAGCATTGGCGCAGCAGCAGCCAAGTTTAACTTTGAGCCGCTCTTGCGCCTCAGCCGCGGCGAAAAGCACGGCACCGACCGCGCCCGCGCCCAGATCCTGGCTAACAGCTACGAAGCCGTAGTCGGCGCCATATACCTCGACAAGGGCTATGGCGGCGCCAAGTCGTTCATCACCAAGAGCATCTTGGTGACGTTTAAAGAGATCTTGAAGTCCGGCTCCTGGCTTGACCCCAAATCACACTTGCAGGAAGTCGCCCAAAGCAAAGAAGGCAATACGCCGGTTTACAAGGTGTTGAGTGAAGAAGGCCCCGACCACGAAAAGATCTTCACCGTCGGCGTATTCGTTAACGGCAACCTCAAAGGCACCGGCACCGGCCCCAGCAAGCAAATCGGCCAGCAAAAAGCCGCCGAAGTCGCCCTCATCGGCTACGAAGCCTAGTATTATTCGTATAAATTGTACATCTATAGTATAATATAGAAAATTTATAACGTTGCTACCGAGGTATTACTGTGATTCCGAATCAAATCAAAGAAAAAGTAGGTAGCTTCACCGCTGCAGCGTACGAAGGTCTTGCTGGCGTAGCGCTCGTAGCCGCCCTTGCGGCAGGCGCTCTCGCAGTCCCGGCCACTGGTATTCTTGCGGTGGAAGGTATTGAAAGTATTCAAGCTAACTGTGGCCCGTGGGGCGAGTTTACCGGCTGCCTGGACGAAGCGCGACAACCAGCGCCCGTGTCTGTAGTAGCCCCGGCTCCAGCCGAGAGCCACTCTTAAAACAGTTTGACAACAGGGGAGCTTATCTGTAAAATATACCTCTAGATTGTTCTAATAATCTAAACGCTTTAAGAAAGAGAGAATCACTTATATATGTTAGCTATCCGCATGCAACGAACTGGTCGTAAAGGTCACGCAATGTTCCGTGTCGTAGTGCAGGAATCCCGTGTAACTCCGACAAGCGGCAAAGTTGTTGCATTGCTCGGCAGCTACGACCCGCACGCTAAGACGACAACCCTCGACAAAGTAAAGGCCGCTACTTTCTTGAGCAATGGCGCTCAGCCGAGCGACCGCGTCGTTTCGCTATTCCAAAAAGAAGGCGTCAAACTTCCTGAGTGGGTTACTGTTAATACCGCCAAGGCTGGCAAATTGCGCCACGCCGACAAACTTCGCAAAAACCAGCCTAAGGAAGAAGTCAAAGAAGAAGCTCCAGTGGCAGAAGCCGCTCCTGAAACACCAAACGTAGAAGAATCTACAACGTAGTATCACCTCTACGTAAGTAATCTTACAGCTTTTAATTAACGGGAATCTTAACATGGTAAGGTTCCCGTTTTGTTTGCTATAATAAGATGACCAGAAATCAAGGAGTTCCCAACACATGAGTAGTATCGACCAACAATTTGTAGAATTTATCGTAAAGTCCTTGGTCAGTAAGCCCGACGAAGTAAGCATCGAACGTCGTATTGACGAAAAAGGCGTATTGCTTGAACTTACCGTCGATCCGGAAGACCTCGGCCGTGTAATCGGTAAGCGCGGTGCAACCGCTCAGTCCCTACGTACGCTTTTGCGTGCCCTGGGTACAAAGAACGACGCCCGCTACAACCTCAAGATTATCGACAATGGCGAGCCGGGCGCGGGCAGCCATAGCAATGGTTCGGACGACCACCACAGTCAGAGCGACAACCGTTCTGACGACAATGGCGGTTCAGACGACTACCGTCAGTCAGACGACGCTTCATACAGCTCACAAGGCACAACTACCACTACTAGTGATGATGACGATCTGCCAACAACCACCGCCCGCGCTGACGAGTCAACTAACAGCGTTGTAAGTAAGACGCGCAAAGAGCTTGAAGAATTAGACGATCTTGATGTATAGTTGTTCATAAGTCGAACAAAAACCCGACCTATTCTCTACCCTTAAAACAAAAACCGTTAGTGCTCTGCGAGCCAGTCATTATGCAAATAATAATTGGGAGCCCTATATGTGGCAAAAAACCGACACTTTGTACTGTCGGTTTTTTGTTATCCCGGCATCATTTATTTTTTACGCCGGGTAGAGGGTGGTGCGGCGCAACGGACAGGTCAGGCAGCGCGGCCGTTTTGCCAGGCCGGCTTCAGCATCGACGGCTTGTACTAACCGCGCGCCTTGGGATAGCGGTAAAGGATCATCGCATTGGGCCTGTTCGCCGCGGAAGCCTTCCTGGTTTAGGGCTGAGTCATAGAGCACGCCAACGGCCAGACAGCCAACGGGGTGTTCGCAGCGCTCCGGTAGCATAGGTACCGGAGCTTCAAGGGAGTTGGGAAATGGCGGCGGCATTTGGCCTGTAAGTGCTGTCATATAAATACATCATACAACATTCCCCAGCCAGGAAAGCAAAGGTATAGTATTACAACACATTGATATAAAACTCGCAATAACCTATAATTAGAACAGATGAAAAAGATACAAATAATTACGCTGTTCCCGGAAATGTTCCCCGGTGTGCTCAATGCCAGCATGCTCTGGAAAGCCCAAGACAAAGCTATTGTCGAGTTCGGCTATGTAAATCTGCGTGAATTCGGCCTCGGCCCGCGCCGGCAAGTGGACGACACCCCGTATGGCGGTGGCGACGGCATGCTGCTCAAACCAGACCCGGTGGTGGCAGCCATTGAGCATGCCAAAGCACTGGACCCGACTGCGCTGGTGCTGTTGCCCACGCCCCGTGGCAAGGTCTACAAACAGTCCGATGCCAAAGAACTGGCCGCCGGCGACCAAGGCTTGATTATTGTCTGTCCCCGTTACGAAGGTTACGATGAGCGCATCACGAACTGGATTGACCGCCAATACTGCATCGGCAACTACATATTGACCGGCGGCGAACTGCCGGCGATGGTTATGATCGACAGTGTCGTGCGCTTGTTGCCAGGCGTGTTAGGCGGCGAAGCCAGCACCGATATTGAATCGTTCCAGGCTGATGACGAATCGATTGAATTTCCGCAGTACACCCGCCCGGAAGAATTCCAGGGTATGCGCGTGCCGGATGTGCTTTTAAGCGGCCACCACGCCGAAATCGAAAAATGGCGCGCTGCCAACAGCGCTAAATCTTAACGCGCCATAAAAGGTGCTAAAATATAACAAGTAACGGAGGGTAGTTATGAAGTTATCGTTTATTAAAGAAGCCGCAGCCCACTGCGACCTGCCGTGCGGCGTGTACGACCCGGCGCAAGCCAAGGTAGAAGCTCAAAGCGTCCACGAGATCATGAAAAAGTACGAAGGCCTGGAGCACGAGGAAGACCGCTGGCGGGCCGTGTTCATCAAAGAGCAGCGCGCCGATCTGGTAAAGCAGCACCTATGGGTACTCTGGACTGACTACTTCAAGCCCGAGCACCTTGAGAAGTATCCGGACCTGCACGACAAGTTCTGGAAAGCCACTAAGCAAGCCGGTAATTGCAAAAAGACTTGCGACCCCACTGAGGGCCAAAAACTATTGGATATGATCGATGACATCGCCAAAATCTTCTGGGAGACCAAGAAAGCCTAAGCTGTTCCTGGTGCGCCGCACGGTGGGCAAAAGTATGATGCCCACTCTCCGGCCAGGAACAATCGTTATCGCCACTGCCCGCCCACGGCGCATTGCAGCGGGCGATGTCGTCGTGGTCCGCCACGAAGGCCTGGACAAAATAAAGCGTATCCGGCACGTTGACGAGCGCGGCGTATACGTAGTGGGCGATAATCCGCAGTTGAGCACCGACAGCCGTGATTTTGGCTGGCTCGATCATTCCGCCGTAACGGGCAAGGTGTTGTGGCCGCGGCTGGTATAATAGCCGGTACATGATCACGCTGGCATCGCATCAACTGAACCGTCAAAATATATTGCGTATCATCGGCGCTATAGGCACACTCACGTGCCTTATTTTATTTGTCCGCGATTTTAGCTGGCCGACCCCGGACAAACTACTAGTATTCCTGACGTTTGTGTTTATGATGTTCAGCCAGGCGCTGGCCATGCTCAAACGTCTCGGGCCGGTGGTGGCTATTATATTCGTGTACGAATCGTTCCGCGGGTTGGCGCCGTCGCTGAACAGCCACGTCCATTACACTATGATGATCCACGCCGACCAGACACTGTTTAACGTGCTGCCCACCGCCTGGCTGCAGAATTTGCTGTGGCACGGTCACGTGATGTGGTATGACTTCGTGTTCTACGGAGCCTACATGCTGCACTTTATACTACCGCTGGGCTTGATGCTTTTGATCTGGAAATTCCACGACAAACAGTATTGGCGGGTCGCCGGCACTTATCTGGTGCTGTCGTTTGCCGGCTTTTTGACATTCTTGTTGTACCCGGCCGCTCCGCCGTGGCTGGCGTCTAACGGCGGCTACATTCCGCACATTACCCGGGTTTCCAGCGACGTGTTTAACGCCATGGGTGTGCATGACTTTCCATCGTTGTATAACACGTTGTCGCCCAACCCGGTGGCGGCGGTGCCATCGTTGCACGCGGCCTATGCGACGTTGCTGGTGATATTCCTGTGGCGTTACTTTGGGCGCAAGTGGGGTTTGATCGCCGGCATCTACCCGCTATTAATTTGGCTCGGTACGGTGTACATGGGCGAGCATTATGCCGTTGACGAACTATTGGGTATTATTTATGCGGTGGCCGCCTATATAGGCGTATATGCCTTTGCCGATAAATTATGGCCGCGCTTACAGCAGCGCCTGCCTAGTTTGCGGCGTAAATCCAAAACAGTTGCCGTAGATGATCCGCTGTAGGCAGAATGCGTTAGAATAGAAACAAGACAAGGGGGAGGGAATATGAAGAAGTCATTATTTGAGACAGCGCTGGATGAGGCCGAAGGGGTGATGCGGCAAGTATCGCCCAACATGCGGGCTTTGCCGACACCATGCGCCGAATGGAACCTGCAACAGCTGCTGAATCATTTATACAACGAGCTGGCCTGGGTGCCGGAATTGCTGGCCGGTAAAACCATCCAGCAGGTGGGCGACGCGCTCGACGGCGATTTAGTGGGCGACGACCCGCAGCACACCTGGCGCGGCTATGCCGATGCGGCCCGCGCCGCTGCCGAAAAGGCGCCGCCAGAGAAAGTCGTTCACCTATCGTACGGCAATGTACCGGCCCAGAACTACTTAAATGAGATGGCCGGCGAGGTGGTGATACATGTTTGGGACGTCGCCCAAGCCATCGGCCACAAGTTTGTAATATCAGAAGAATTGGCCGATGCGGTCTACAAGCAGACCAAAGACAAGGCCGCCGAATGGCGCAGGCTGGGCCTATTGGGCGAGCCAAAACCAATTTCGCCGGTCGCCAACACCGAAGCCAAGCTGCTGAGTTTGTTCGGCCGGTAGCCACATAGGCGTAGGCAATCTGTTACCTGCATTTATACAGCCAGGCTTAAGTAGCATGTGATAGAAATCACATAAAAAATTTTAATATTTCATGTGGATCTAATGTTCGTAGCGTACAATTGGGGCTAAAACAAAAGTAATACATGGGGTATGTAATGCGTGAATCCGTCCTGACCGGTGCTCTTCAACAGATAGTACAATTCGGCAGGTGGGTGCATGCCCACACGCAACACGCGGTGCAGCGCCTGACGGCGCTATTTTTGTGCCTGTTAATATTGTCTGGCATAGCTATCCCGCCAGTTTCGGTATATGCGGCCCAGAACGAGGCTGATGCGATTAAGCCAGTGACTGCCGGTGCACCTCACAAGTCCACGCCGCCAGATACTACGACTGAAATGAAACAGAATTTTGCTGGCGCCATACCACAGTCCAAGGCAGGCTTTAAGGTGGCAGACACTAGCAACCTCTCGGCGGTTAACTTCAACAAGCCGACCACCGTCGCCGAGCCCAGTGTTGACGAGCTGATGAAAAAGCAAAAGCAGCCGATCGACCGTTCCAAGCAGCAGGAAATTGTCGGGAAGCGTGATGCTAAAACGGAAGTGTTCCGTAATAACAACGGCAGCTTTACTCAGAAGCAGTACCTGGAGCCAAAATTCTATAAAGCCAGCGGGCAATGGAAAACAATTGATGCCTCGCTGATCGAAGATAAGAACGCCGCTGACTCCGGAAACATCCTGGGCAAGCTTTACGGCCAGGCCCAATCCACGGTCGACAGCGAACAGGCCTTTACCGTTAAAGACAATGACTGGCAGGCTCGATTCTCGCCGAGTGATTTTGAAGGCGGCATGGTGCGTGTCAAAAAGGGTAACGACCAAATCGGCTTTTCGCCTGTGGGCGCTAAGCGGGTTGCGCCAGTGGTGACTAAAGACGCCAAGGGCAGTTACAACTATCTACGACGACGAAGATCGCCCGACAGACAGCTACGGCCCGGCACCAGCCAGCTATTACGGTGCCGACCGCAAACTGACCAGCACGTATGTAAATACCGTGCCGCGTACCGAAACCAAGTTCGACGAAGGCATAAACGGTACGGCTGTCGCCTGGTACAACGTTAAAGACGTTGCCGGCAAGGGTACGTTGTTCGGCGCACCAAAGCTGCACACTACTGGCGCAGTACCAACTGACCCGACTGAAGTCGGCCGCAACTTTGCCGCCAATGCGCCGCCCATTACACCAGACGCGGGTATGGACGGCTACGGCCTGAGCGCGACCGGCAAAGCCCGCTTCCCGCAAGCCGGCACCTACACCTTCCGGCTATGGAACGATGACGGCGCGAGGCTGTGGATTGACGATACGCTCGTCATTGATGATTGGAATAACCGCACTGAAGGCACTGCGACCACCGGAGTCGTGGCAAACTTTGTAGCGGAAGCCGGCAAAGTCTACCGCTTCCGCCTCGACTACATGCATGTTGGCAACCCCGGCCTGTTCGAACTCTGGACCAGCGGACCTGGCATAACGGATGTATCCGGCGTGGGCAATGGCACGAGCCACCCGGTTTTCTTGAACCCGGACTACTCGTTAACAACTACCGCCAAAGTCTATGACGGCACGCTCGGCAACAGCACGAGTACTACCAACTACGGTAGTACGCCTGAACTTGGTCTGGCTCAAAGTACTACCGCTGACCCGACCGGCCTGAACCTCACAGCCAGCAGCACATACGAAGCAGCCGCTACTACCGGCAGCTATTTGCGCCAAACAGCCAAGTACTTACCGGGGGCAAACACTTCGGTTGCTTCTACCGGCACTCAGTATTCGTACTATACGGCAACCGACACAAAGGACAACCCATGTACTACCGGGACAACTGAAGCATATAAGCAAGGCGGCATGTTGAAGACCAAAACCGAACCAGACCCGGACGGCGCGAGTTCGTTGACTGGACGCGTAACCGAAACGATCTACGATGATGCCGGCAAGGTTGTGGCGACCCGCTACAACACCGACAGTTGGACATGTACGACATACGATAGCCGTGAGCGCCCAATAAGCGTAACAATACCGACATTCAATGGCGCAGCTGCCCGCACCGTGCAAAACGACTACGCCGTAGGCGGCGACCCAACCGAAACAACAAGTTGGGATGGGCAAGGATGGATCGTATCTTGGATGGATCTGTTTGGCCGCACTATCAAATACCGTGATGTTCACGATGACGAAACTACTACCACATACGATTCGCTCGGAAGAGTCACGCAACGCGTTAGCCCGCTTGGTACCGAAACATATGTCTACGACAACCTAAACCGTATGACCGACCAGAAGTTAGACAATGTCATATATGCCCACATTAACTACGACAGCTTCAGCCGTGTAGACAACGTGACCTATCCGTCCGCCGGCTCAATGAAATTACAGTATGCCCGTGATGCTCTGGGCCGTACCAACGCGTACACCTACACCATGGGCAACGGCACGACAGCTGTTAGCGACACTGTTACGAAGACCCAAAGTAACCAGACGACAACGGACGTGGTAGCATCCGGGGCAAACAGCCTGTGGTACAACTACAGCTATGACACCGTTGGCCGACTAACCGGAACGACTGTCGGAGCGAACACACTCAGCTACGGCTTCGGTACGGAATCCAGCACTTGTAACTCAGTAGCTGGTAACAACACTAACGCTGGTAAAAACAGCAACCGTACCACTCAAACGATTAACGGTGTAACCACCACATTCTGTTACGACCAAGCCGACCGTTTAATGTCCAGTAGTAACGCGCTCTACAACGGCGGCGATTACGACAGTCATGGAAATATGACCAGCGTCGGTACTGGGACGACACCTCTTCGTCTATGCTACGATAGCAGCGACCGCAATACCTGCATGACCCAGCGCGACAGTAACGGCAATGGCGTCGCTATGTACTACAACCGTGACGTACAAGGGCGTGTTGTAGCTAGGTTCAAGAACACTCTAACCAACTGGAACGCAGCTGCCGCCGGAGACTATTACTACGGTTTTACCGGTAGCGGCGACACGCCAGACTTCGTCCGTGATGTTAACTGGGCAGTCAGCGAAAAGAACCTGCAGCTGCCCGGCGGCGTACTGCTCACGATTAAGCCACTCTTAACTGGCAACGCCCAAAAGCAATACAGTTTACCTAATGCTCATGGAGACACCTTGCTTACAACAGACGCAGCTGGTACTAACACCAGCACTGGTAACGGCCCAGCGAGCACTTTTACATACGATCCATTCGGCCAAGTCCTGAGCGGCAGCACTCTTCCTGCCAATGCGGACCAAGGGAGCTATGGCTGGGTAGGCCAAAATGAAAAGCTGACTGAAACCATCTTCGCCCTAGTGCCAATACAAATGGGAGCACGCGTGTATATCCCAGCACTAGCTCGGTTTTTGCAGGTAGACCCGGTGGAAGGCGGAACGCCTAGCAATTATGTGTACCCACCAGATCCTATGAACGATTTTGATCTAAATGGTAATCTTACTATGCCCGGGCAGTACATCGCTTCGCCCACGGTAGCTATGCATCAGGACTGTACTCTTCATGGGTATGGAGCGTGTGCAACGCACTTCGGAGTCGGGGGCACGATTGCAATTGGAATGATACTTGCTCCCGAGGTTGCTGCACCTACGGCAGCTTGGTTTGCTAATAAAGGGGCGGTTGTCAGTAGTGCTGCCGGCTCTAAACTTATGAATTCAAGGATGGTGGGCGTTACGAGCAATAAATTCGGAAATTCTAGCATAGCGAATAGTAAAGGAATCCGTAGTGTAGTTTCAGGAAGTTTGAATCAGGCTAACAGGGCACTGCGTGCAGGCTGGTCAGTGGGGCCAACCAAAAAAGGGGCAGCCCCAGTATTCAGAATAAAAATAAGAAGTGTACATATAGATCTGTTCCATGGTCATTTCTTTTAAGTATAGTAGTATTGTTATATGAATTACGATGATTTTAAAAATACCATAGTTGGAAAATACAAGGTACATTTAGAAGAATCGGTACCGGGTAACCAATTTATTGACAGGCAGCTACACATAAGCGATCCATTCGAGGGCGGTCAGCGGTTAGGGTTTGTAGTTGGTTTTAATCGTGACGGACAGCTTTCGTTTCTTGCAGTGGACGGCACGCGTATGGGCAGATTTAATATTGCAGAGGGTTACACCTCTGATGATATTTTGAAAGTTGCTCAGAATATTTTAGAGGGTGGATTAGTGATTGAGCCGAGCCGCATCCTGAGAAAACAGCGGTTGATATTCAATACATCTCAAGGTAAGTTGTTCATCAGACTGAATAAAAATATCGACGAAAAACCTTACGAAAAGTGTTGAATACATTGAGCGATATAAAGTCTAGTTCGGTCGCGTCATATTATTCAGCTATGCATAGCTCATACCTCCTGTGATAAACCTTGAACGAGTTGGTAACTATAAGCCCCTGTTGATTATTGGTCCCCCACTGATTACCACAGACAGTGGATTGAAGCTATAGAGCGACTAAACAGAGGGGGGTCACGTAGCAGATCAGCGCTTATTACAGAAATGTATAATCCATCGAACCCGAGGTTCGCGCTAATGTGGTGGCCACTATACAGAGAAGGTGAGGTCGCCTATATCCGCAACGGGTATCTACCTTTCGATCAGTTGCCGAGTCCATTTAATATTAACGATATCTACTCCGCTAGTTCAATTAGAGAAACGGTCGACGATGGTGGAGAAAGAGTTTCAGAATGGAGTACATCCATTACCGAACTTGGGAAATGGTTAGAACAACTTAAGCAGGCTATCAGATAAACTGCTAATTAGACTTTATCGTCTATGGCATATCTCCAGCAACCCGCTGCTATACTACCCCCACTAGTACATGTTCTTTATAGATTAGA